>JASFTU010000475.1:0-3007 GCA_050050635.1 Candidatus Brocadiaceae bacterium | reverse complement strand
GCCGGGGGTTTTTGACTCTACGCCCGGGGCCGATATAATGGGGGCGCGACGGGCTTGGGCGGCCTCTTACCGGAAACAGTGAAGCCGGCAGCGGAGGTGGGTGCATGGCGTTGTGGGTCTTCAGAGCGCTCTTCATACTCGCTTCGGCCGGCACCGCCTACTCCATCGGCATGGACGTCGGACGCCCGTTTGAAGCCCTCATCATCGGCATCATTGGCAGCTTGGCCGTCATCGTCGCCGAATGGTTCGTCAGCAAGGGCCCCATATCCCTCATCTCCTCGGTCGTGTTCGGTGCACTGCTGGGTATGCTGTTCGCCACGTTGACGGTGCAGGTCATCGGGCTGGCCGTCGAGAAGGAGACGATGGACCTGCTCCGCGGAGACATAACCGGAGCGCTCATCGTCGTCTTCAGTTACCTGGGCATCGCCTTTATCTACCAGAGCCGGGATAAGTTCAATCTGGTCGTCCCTTACGTGGAGTTCCGGCCCGAGGAGAAGGGCGTCAAGCCAGTGGTTTTGGACACCAGCGTGATCATTGACGGGCGCCTGCCGGACGTCCTCAACTCGGGAGCTCTGGACGGGCCGTTCATCGTGCCCCAACTGGTCCTGGGTGAGCTCCACAAGATTGCTGACTCGGACGAGAAGCTGCGCAGGGAACGTGGCAGATTGGGACTGGAGACGCTCAACACGATCCAGAACGACCCGAACATCGAGATCCGCGTGCAGGAGCTTGCCCCCGACTACACCCGACCCGTGGACGAGCAGCTTGTGCGAATTGCCAAGATGCTGAACAGCAAGCTCATGACCAACGACTACAATCTGAACCGGATGGCATCCCTCGAAGGTGTGAGCGTTGTCAACCTGAACGAGCTGGCGAACGCCCTCAAGCCCATCGCGTTGCCCGAGGAAGAGATCCGCGTGAAGCTCATAAAGCCGGGCGAGCAGCCCGGACAGGCGGTGGGATACCTCAGAGACGGTACCATGGTCATCGTCGAGGATGCCGACCACCTGCTCGGACAAGAGGTCGACGTCGTCGTGCGTAACACCATCACGCGCGAGACCGGCCGGATGATCTTCGCCAGAGCCAGCGACTGACCGCCCGGTCGCGCCGCTGCCTTGGACTTAGCAGAGCGCGCATGGCCGATCAGCCCCAACCTGCCGGGACCGAAGCCCTCTTCGCCGCCGTTGTGCCGGCCGCCGGGACCGGCACACGCATGGGCGGGTGCAAGAAGCCGTACCTCCCCCTCGCCGGCAGGCCCGTCCTCGACCACACTGTCCAGCGCCTTCTTGCCGCCGAAGGCTGCCGGCAGATCGTGGTTGTCGTCCACGAGCAGGAGTTTGCCCGGGGGGACGTCGCCGACCATCTGGAGGCGGAGTTCGGCGTCCGCGACGTGGTGCCCGGCGGGCCCTCGCGGCAGGAAAGCGTGCGGTGTGGGCTCGGACGAGTGCGCGCCGAGCTTGACCTGGTGCTCATCCATGACGCCGTTCGGCCCCTGGTGAGCCCGGACGTTGTCCGGCGCGTCGCCGTCGCCGCGAAGGAGCACGGGGCCGCAATCGCGGCTGTGCCGGCCGTCGAGACGGTGAAGGAAGTGGCTGACGACGAACGCATCGTCGGCACGCCTCCCCGCAGAACCCTCTGGTACGCCCGAACACCTCAGGGCTTCCGCAGGGACCTCATAGTGCGCGCGCACCACGAGGTGGGGGAGGCCGGCTTCAACGGCACTGACGACGCCGAGCTTGTCGAGCGTCTCGGCGAACCGGTCTACGTCGTGGAGGACTGTTACGATAACGTGAAAATCACCACGGAGGAGGATCTCGTCGTTGCCGAGGCCATCCTCCGGCGGCAGGAAGGCAGCAAGTAGTCCGAAAGCCAGCCGTCACGGCTGCTCCCCGAGGGCGTCATCGACCATCTTCGTCAGCCCTTCGTACGAGCGCAGGCCGCTTATCGCGTCGTGCGCCATCACGTTCTGCGCGCCGGCCGCAGCCGCGTACCTCACGGCGCGCTCCACGGTCTCTCCGCGCAGGAAGGCTGCCAGGAAGCCGGCGATGGCGCAGTCTCCGGCCCCCGTGGCGCTGACCACTTCGTCGACGGGGAAGGCCGGCTGCCATACCTCCCGGTCCGCCCAGCTGTCCGGGTCGCTCGCCCTGGCCCGTCCGAAGTCGGCCAGCCTCTCCCTGCCGGCCGTGCGGGCGTATACGCCGTGATGGCCCGCCTTGAGCACCACGGCGCCCACTCCCCACGAGAGCAACTCGTCGCTGAGACGGGCGTAGTCCCCCCGGTCCAGCCGGGCCAGCACTCCGCCTTCCTCGCCACGCAGGCGCATGAAGCGGTCACGGTCCAGGCAGTAGAGCACCTCCTCGACGCTCGGCAGGAACAGGTCCACCGCCGGCAGCGTTTCGCGTAGAATCGCCGCCCAGTCCACCTGCCCGCACGGGGAACCAGGGTCCGGCAGCGCCATGTCCAGAGAGGTCGTGGCTCCGCGGGCCTTCGCGCTCCGGTAGATGGCCGCAAGCTCCTCCCCGCCGTTCTCGTAGAGACGTCTCAGCAGCGGGGGATAACCCAGATGGAATAGGTCGCACGTTTTCACTGTCGGGAAGTCGATGTCGTCCCGGCAGAATGAATCGTTCGCGCCCGGGTTGTGCAGAAAAGCACGGTCGATTCCCGGTGGGGCGATCACGATCGTGTAGGCCGTCTGCTCCTCTGGGACCCGTATGATGCCTTCCGCCGCATCGTACTCGGACAGCTTCTCCACGACGGCCCGGCCGAAGGCGTCCTCGCCCACCTTCCCCATCAGCACGCAGTCCACTCCCAGCTTCACCAGCGCCAGGCCGGTGTTGGCGACCGGGCCTCCCGTCGAGACCACGCACTCGCCGACCATGACCAGCGAACCGGGTCTGAGGAGATCTGAGAGCGACGCCGCACCGCTGTCCGGGAACTTGGGGGTCAGGTCCAGGCAGATGTGACCGGCGACGACGACCTTGCAACCCGTCATGTCCCTATCCTCCAG
>JASFTU010000474.1:0-3011 GCA_050050635.1 Candidatus Brocadiaceae bacterium | reverse complement strand
GGTTTGCAGGGCTTCAGTTTCCAGTTCGACCGCAGCAGCATTCTGCTGACCGCCTTCGAAGAAGCCTTCCATTGCAGCTCCCTCTTCCAGAAGGAGAGCGGCCGCAACTACCTGGTGCACTGGCATCAGTTGTGCACGGACCTGCAGAGCTGCGTCGAGTTCCCCGCCCTGCAGATCCTGTGTGCAGAGGCCGAAGGCGACGACGATGGGGCGATGGCCCAAACCTACTGCGCCATCAGGAGGGAGCTGCAAGAGCAGTACCGGGAGCAGACCGACGTCGCGCGCACGCGCGTGGAGCCCAGTGGCTGCCTCATGGGCAACTCCACGAACGTCAAGGGCATGCAGCGGGGACTGGACGAGCTGTCCAAAGCCGGATGCGCCACAGTCTATATGCCGGGTATGATGCGTGCCCTTGCCCCCCAGAAGGATACCGTGACCGCACGCAGGGATGCGGCCGGTCGAGCTGATGAGATCATCGAGCACGCTCACGCCCGGGCGTTGAAGGTCGGGCTGTCGGTGAGCGACTGCTGTGCGGAGTGGTTGCTGGCCGAGACGCCCAACGAAAACGCGGGCGCCGGGGGAGACGGTGAGGAGTTCGTTGCTCGTGCTCTGCGCGACGAGGAGGAGTGGGAACTCCTGATGCGGCACTTCCAGCGACTGAAGAAGGACTTCGCAGTGGACTGCCTGTTCGCCGAGGGCCTCCTGGGGACACTGGGTGCTCACCTCGAGTGGGCGGGGCAGCCGGGAAGGGGGCGGATAGCCCGGAGCTCTGGCACGATCCGTAGCCTGGCCCGGCGGCGCATCGAGCTGGTAAGCCGCCTCCAGAAAATGGGCTACAGATGCCTCCTGAGGGGCGCCGGCGAGCTCGATACCCCCGGCCTGGCGCCCTCGTTCGGGGACCTGGACGGCTGCGAGTTCGTGTTCCGGGACGCCGTGCTCCGGTTTCCGCACGGTGAGATAGCCGAGAGCGATGATGACCTGCTGATGGCCTTCTTCGAGGGCTCCGCCAACCGGCTCAGCTACATGCCTGTCTACGACGCGGAGCGAGGCATGCGCGGCAGCCTGGACGAATGGTGGGAGGACGACTTCGGTGCCGTCAACAGGGCCTACCAGGCGGTCCGGGAGTACATGGAGGATTCCGTCCTGCTGTCGGATCGTCGGGGAATCCTCTGGACCGGCGCCGAACCCGAGGTCAGTGTGCTGTGGTCCTACGACGAGTTCCGGCATGAGGTCGGCGAGGGGGCGCAGGTGTTCGACGTGATCGACAGCGAGTGTGTCGAAACGGAAGAGGGGTCGTTCACCGCCCAGCCCTGCCGGGTGTACCTGATACAGACCGGTTCGGAGAAGTGACACCGCCGTCGGTGGAGAGAAGAAGCATGGCCAGGCTGGACGTCACGGAGCGGGCGGTCCAGGGCGTCCCTGTCCTGGGCCTGAGCGGCTCGCTGGACGTTGACACCGCGCCGGAGCTGCGCAGGAGACTCCTGGCGCACACAAGGCAGCAGGCAGCTCCACTGGTGCTGGACCTGTCGGGCCTGGAGTTCATGGACACGGGAGGCCTGGCCACGCTGATCGAGGCGGAGCTGCGTGCCCGCGAGCAGGGGGGCGGACTGGTCGTCTTCGGCCTGACGTCCCGGGCTCTGGATGTGTTCGAGATGGCCAAAGTGGAGAGCATGTTCACGATCGTTGAGGACGAAGAGGCAGCGGCGAAGGCGGCCACGCGGCCGCGCTGAGGAGGCTGGCAGCCCGAATCCTGCTTTGCTTTGCGATGCACGCCGTGCTGCGGTACAATCGACGATTCAACCATCGACCGGTCCGGCGGCCGGTCGAGTTGTTATTTGTGCCTTCCTGTTGGAGCCTTACCCCATGGCAGATATAGCCGTCATCGGTGCGGGAAGCCACGTCTTCGCCGAGGCGATGGTGCGGGATTCACTGACCTTCGCCCCGCTCCAGGACGCGACGTTCCGCCTGATGGACATCGACCCCGAGGCGTTGGGCCACATGGCGACGATCACCCGACGAATGATCGAGCAGGGCGGCCATCCGGCGAAGGTCCTCGCCACCACGGACCGGCGCGAGGCATTGGATGGGGCCGACTACGTCATCGTCTCCATACTGGTCGGCGGCATAGAACCCATCCACCGGGAGATCGACATCCCACTCAAGCACGGGGTTGACCAATGCATCGGCGACACGATGGGCCCCGGGGGGATCTTCCGCGCCATGCGCACGATTCCGGTGATGGTGGACATCGCCCGCGACATGGAGGAGCTGTGCCCGGACGCGCTGATGGTCAACTACACAAACCCCATGTCCATGCTGTGCCACGCCGTCCGGAAGACAACGGACGTGGAGGTGATCGGCCTGTGCCACAGCGTCCAGGGCGCGCACAACGAGCTGGCCCGGGTAATCGGGGAGGACCCCGCCGAGTGCTCGTCCTGGGTGGCCGGCATCAACCACCAGGCATGGGTGCTCACGTACGAGCACGACGGACAGGACGCCTATCCGCGCATACGCCGGGCCGCGTGGGAGAACGAGCAGTGGTACGGTAACAACACCACCCGGGTGGAGATGCTGCGCCGGCTCGGCTACTACGTGACCGAGTCCAGCGGGCACAACTCCGAGTACAATCCGTGGTTCAGGAAGAGCCCCGAGCTGATCCAGGAGTACCAGGGGGAGGACTGGAACGGAGGCACCGGGTTCATAAAGGATATCTACGACAAACGCTACGAAGACCGCATAGAGAAGATGCGCCGTCGGGCGGAGGAGACCGAGGAGTTCCGGCTGGAGCGGGGGCACGAATACGGCTCCTACATCATGAATGCCCTGGAGACGGGCGAGCCCTTCCGCTTCAACGGGACCGTCGCCAACACCGGCCTGATCTCGAATCTGCCCGAGGGCTGCTCGGTGGAAGTCCCCTGCTATGCCGATGGCGCGGGCATCCACCCCTGTGACGTGGGCGCTCTGCCGCCTCAGCTCGCGGCGCTGAACAATATGGCGACTCAGTCGATCAT
>JASFTU010000473.1:0-3020 GCA_050050635.1 Candidatus Brocadiaceae bacterium | reverse complement strand
CAACGTCCGAGGTGCGCGCTCAGAGGGACTGGAGTGCCGCCTGCGCCGCCTCGGCCTCGGGGAAGGAGCGCGAGATGGCCAGCGCCTCCTCCAGTTCTTCCCTCGCCTCGGCGTGCCTGCCGGCTTTGAGGTAGGCCATCCCCAGGTGGTAGCGCACCGTGGGCACCTGTGGGAGGCCCTGCCTGGCGCCCTCCAGGAACCGGACGGCCTCCTCCGTGTTCCCCTGCAGATAATGGACCCAGCCCAGCGTGTCCAGGTAGGCGGGCACCGGACCTGCCAGTTCCACCGCCTGCCTGGCCAGCGGCAATGCACCGGCGACATCGCCCTTCCGCGTGGCCAGCAGGTAGGCGAGGTTGTTGCACGCAACCGCGGCCACGGCAGGATGCTTCATGGCAGCGCGATAGCTGAACACCGCCTTCTCGAGCCGGTTTTCCTTCTCGTAGAGCTGTCCCAGCAGCAGGTGTACCTGCGCCGCGCGCTCGGGATCGGCGAGTGCGATCGCGTCCTCCAGCAGACGGGCCGCCTCGGCGTTTTCATCGGCACGCATGTGGCTGGTAGCCAGAGAGATGCGGGCGAAGAGGAAATCGGGATTCCCCTCGATCACCCTCCTGTACTCCGCCACGGCCTCCTCGTGCTGGCCTTGCTTGTCCAGTGCGTTGGCGTACATGCACCGGGGCAGGGGTTGGTTGGGCAGCAGCTCGTTGACCGTCCGGATCTGCTCCAGCATGGGCTGGGTATGGCCGGAGCGGTTATAGGCAACCAGCAGGTTCATCGCACCGGCTGCTTCCACGCTTGCGGGGGGACCGGCGCCGGCCAATTGCTCCAGCAGGGCCCTGCGATCCCCGCGGAAGCCGAACTCGCTGCGGCCCACGCGCTGGTTGAGCTGCAGGGCCTTCTCCAAGTTGCCCTGGCCAGCCTCCAACGCCGCCAGCGACCACGCGACCAGATCCGCCGCGGCTCGCCGAGTACGGCTGTCCTCCAGGATTGCCTGCAATGCCTCACGTGCCTCCCCGGGCCTCCCCTGTCGTTGCAGGGTCACGGCCAGGTAGAAACGCGGCGTCAGTTGATCCGGCAGTCGCTCCACAGCTTTGCGGAGCAGCTCCGCGGCCTGTTCCTCGCGTCCGCGCTGGAGGTCGAGCAGAGCGCGATTGTAGGCTCGGCCGTACTCCGGGTTCAGCTCGACCGCCCTGTCAAACGCCTCGCGTGCGGCCTCGTAGTCCTCGCTTCGCCACAGCAGCTCCGCCAGCAGCACCCGAGCCGGAGCGCTCTCCGGTTCCGCTTCCACGACGCTGCGAGCCACCTTGACGGCTTCCCCCAACTGACCCGTCTGCAGGCTGAGCCGCAACAGCAGGGCCAGTGTTGCCGTCGTGCCCAACTGCTCCTCCGCCGCGCGCAAGGCGGAGCGTGCCTGCTCGGGCTCGCCCTTGCGCAAGAGCACCTCAACCAGACCCGACACGGCACGCCGGTCCCCCGGGGAAGCTTCCAGCAGGCTACGCAGAACCGCCTCGGCCTCATCCAGGTGGCCAAGCTGGATATGCAGAGCGGCCAGCTCGTAGGTCGGTCGGCTATCCGGGGCCTCGCCCCGTAGCGCTTCGTAGACTTCCGCCGCCTCGCGATAGGCCCCTTTGCGGGCCAGCAGACGCGCCTGTAGCAGTCTGAGCCGCCAGGTGGGACTCTCCTGTGCCTCTCCCGCCGCCTCCCGGCAGACCTCCAGGGCCTCCTCCAGGTCACCCGTGGCAAGGTGGCCGGCGGCGTGCACCAGCGCGATGTCCTCCAGCCCGGCCGGCGCGAGGTCGGCCATCTTCCAGGTTTTCCTGGCCTGTTCGTACGCCTCCCTCCGGGCCGGGAAGAGCTTCAGCGCAGAGACCGCGTACTCAGCAGAGGCCACGGGGTCTTCGTCGCCTAACTCCTCCGCCAGCGCCATCAGGGCGGAGTATCTCATCTCGCTCAGGCGCCGCCCGTGCCTCACGTTCTGGACGAGCTCTTCCCCCGTGCCTTCGAGGAGCTGCCGGAATGCACTGATGGCCTGCTCCCTGTTCCCCTGTCGGCGCAGGCCCTGTGCCAGCGCAAAGAGGGCCTCCGGCTGAGGCTGTCTCGCCGCGGAGACGCTTCTCTGCAGGAAAGCCACGGCCTGTCCCGGTTCGCCGCTCTCCAGCAGCGCTTTCCCCCGCAGGTAATTGACCGTCGCGTCGTTGGGCTGAAGCTCCAGCAGCCTCTCGGTCAATGGAGCCGCCTCTTCCCAGCGCTCGGCTTCGGCCAGCACGTGCGCCCGGGTCATGAGCAGGTCCGTGTCTTCCTCGCCCTCTCGCTCGACTGCCTCGATGTGCGCCAGGGCCTCGTCGTAGTCGCCGGCCAGAGTCGCGGCCAGAGCCAGTGACTCGCGCGCCGCGCGGTGCTCGGGCCTCTGCTCGATGACAGGTTCCAGGACTGCCCTGGCACGCTCGGGCCGTGGCACGAAGGAGCTGAGGGCATGCCGCGCGACGGCCAGCCGGGGTGGGATAAACTCCGGATCCAGCTCGATGGCCCTCTCATAGGCCTGCATCGCCGATTGCTGGTTGCGCCCGACATTGGGGATCAGCGAGAGAGCTTCCGCCCGGCTGTGCGCGGCATCCTCTTCCCGGCCCAGGTCGGCCGCGAGCGCGGCGGATTCCCGCAGAATCTGGAACTTGTGGAGCAGTATCCGGGAGCTCTGCATGTAGAGATCCCCCAGGAGGTTTTGGGCCCGCGCCGGTTCCGGCGCCCGATCCTTCTGCTCCTCCACCAGGGCGATCGCCGGCTCCATCTCTTCTTTCAGCACGGCGTCGCACAGCTCGACGTCGGCCATCTCGCCCGCCGATTCCAGCCGATGCCCGGCACGCAGGGAATGCAGCCTCGCCTGGATAAGCGCCGCCTCCGCTTCGTCGAGGACGACGCCCGTCGCCGTGTCCAGCTCGCGCTCCGCCTCATCGAATCGGCGGCCGGCCGTCAGAGCATTGATCAGCCCCAGCTGAGCGTCGTGGTGCCTCGGGTCGGCACGCAGG
>JASFTU010000472.1:0-3022 GCA_050050635.1 Candidatus Brocadiaceae bacterium | reverse complement strand
CGTGGCGCACCACGAGTCCGGCCATGCCCTGGTCGCCTGTCTCGTCCCCGGAGCGGACCCCGTGCGCAAGGTGTCCATGATCCCGCGCGGCTCGGCGGCCCTCGGCTACACGATGCAGATGCCCACCGAGGACCGCTACGTGCTCAGGCGAGGCGAGCTCATGGACCGCATGGCCGTCATGCTGGGCGGACGTGCGGCCGAGGAGGTGGTCTTCGGCGAGGTCAGCACCGGAGCCAACAACGACCTTCAGAAAGCAACCGACCTTGCGCGCGAGATGGTCACCCGGTTCGGCATGTGCGAGGAAATCGGCCCGCTATCCTACGCGTCCCGTGACCGCTCATCGGGGGTATCCCCGGAGATCCAGTTCGGCAAGCCCTGGAGCGAGAGAACCGCGCGACAGATCGACGAGGCCGTGCGGAAGCTTGTTGACGAAGCCCACGACCACGCGTCGGAGTTGCTCGCCGCGCATAAGGACGCTCTGTTGGCCCTGGCGTCCGCGCTGCGGGACAAAGAGGCCATCGAGCAGGACGAGTTGCGTGGCCTCCTGGCCGAGCACTCCATAGAGCTACCCCCGCCCGAGAAGGCGCGCGGGACCGGCGAGGAACAGCCCGAGCCGGGAGAGGCCCCGGAGACGGAATCAGCGGAAGTACCGGGCGAGTGAGCCTTGCCGTCCTTCCATCCGGCGGACAAGTCTATGCCTGAAACGTACGACCCAGCAGAGCCTGCCCGGCCGACCCCGGCGCCTCCGGCCGACGAGCACCGGGGGATCCCGCGGGCGCGGAAGGTCCGACTGCTCGTACTGGTTGCGGTGCTCGCGGGTCTTGTCGCGGCCGCTGCGGCGCTGACTGCCTACACCACGGGCAAGCGGCGGGAGCGCAAGGAACGCGCAGCCGATGCCCTGCGGCAGGTGCGCCAAGCGCTGGGCGAGCTCGACCTTCCCGCCGCGGCCGATGCCCTGGAGCGCGCCGCGCAGCTCGCACCGGAGAGTCCTGAGCCGCCTCGTCTGGCCGTGACAGTCTTCTACGCCTCGGGTGCCCTGGATCAGGCCTTCGGCCAGTTCAACCGGCTCGAGCTCGGCGGCGTCGGTGAGATCCACGATGCAGGAGCGGCGTACGTCCGGCGGTGCAGCCTGCTCTGGAACGTCGCCCGGAGGTTGACCCGCGGCGGAACGGATGACCGCCACAGGGCACTGCTGCTCTGCCGCTGGTTCGCCCTGTACGTGCTCCCGCAGCAGAGATCCGATCTGCCCGCCGAGCCCTACGTCGTGCTCTGGCGGGGCGGCGGGACTCCAGAGGAGATGGCATGGGCCTATGCGGAGCTGGCTCGCCAGGCACGACTGCACTGCCGGGTGGTGATTTTCCCCGCCCTGCCCGGTGAACAGCCCCTCGTCCAGGTTTACCCCGAGGGTGAGGAGCCGTTCCTGGTCGATCCCTACCGCGGAATCCCTGTCGTCGATCCCCCCTCGAAGAAGCTGATGTCGGCCGCGGACATCGCTTCCGACTTCCACCGCTATCGGGAGCTGCGCGCGATGGCGGGAGAACCGCCCGCCAGCGAAGGGGACAACCCGGGCGAGCCGGCACTTAAAATCGCCGTACATCCACAGGCATTCGACCCCAGGTTCCGGGCCTTCGAGGTGCTCCTGGCTGATCTGCCGGTGTACCCGCTTTTGTCCGCCGATCCACAGGAAGCTCCCCCATCGGCACCGGAGGGCCTGTGGACAGCGCCTGCTCGCATAGTGCGCAAACCGCTGACGGATCAGGCAGCGGACCGCAGTGCACAGGTGCTCCAACTCACGGGGCCGGGACGGAACGAGTATCTGCTGGGCAGGAACAACCGAGCGGACGCGCTCTACCGGCAGACGATCGCCGACCTGGAGGCGAAGCTCGCGGAGGCCGACGTGGAAGAGAGCGCCCAGATCCTGGGGGAGGCCCTGGAGAACGTCTCCTTCTATGCGGCGGCCAACGCCCACGAGGCAGGAGACCTGGACGGCGCCACAGAGCGGATCCGCGACTACCTCACGAGATATCCGACGGGGCGCTGGCGCACCTGCGCACAGGTCCTGCTGGCCGACGCCCTCGAACGGTCGGGGGACGGCGCCGGCACGGCGCCCTGGGATGAAGTGCCGCGGGGACGCAAGTTGTACGCATTCCTCAGGGCCGAGGGGCTGCTCCCCCCACCGGGTCACAGCAGCCCGGAGGCGGCGGAGGCGGCCTCCGAAGCCCGCTACCGCTGACCACACGATGAACCAACTGCTCCGAAAGGTACTCGCACACATCCGCAGGCATCGCCTGTTCGAGGGCGCGCCGCGGGCGTTGCTGGCGTTCAGTGGAGGCCCGGATTCGGTCGCGCTGGCCCTTATCCTGCGGGAGTTGGTGCGGGAGGAGCACCTTTCCCTGGACCTCGCACTGGCCCACCTCAACCACTGCCTGCGCGGCGAGGAGTCGGACGCCGAGGAGGAGTTCTGCCGCCGGTTCGCCTCGGAGCACGGCATGCAGATCACGGTGGCGCGGGAGGACGTCGGCGCTGTGGCGGAGAGGCAGGGAGGGTCGCTTGAGGCCGTGGCGCGCGAGGTACGCTACCGCTTCCTCCTGCGTGCCGCGCAGGAGAGCGAAGCGCCCGTCGTCGCGACGGGACATCAGGCCGACGACGTCGCCGAGACGGTCCTCCTGCGACTGATCCGGGGCGCGGGCGTGTCCGGGCTGGGGGGATTGGCCCCGGAACGGCCGCTGGGGCCGGGCGTGGCCCTGGTGCGGCCGCTGCTGGACTGCCGGCGCGAGGAACTGCGCAGCTACCTGCAGACCGAGGACGTCGAGTTCTGTGTGGACAGCTCCAACCGCGACACAAGCTACACGCGCAACCGTGTGCGCCGGGAGCTGATACCCGTGCTGGAACGGGACTTCCCGAAGTTCTCGGTGGAGTCCCTCTGCGCGTTGAACGAGTCCGCCCTGGAGGTGGCAGAGCTGCTGCAGCAGTTGGCCGACCGGATGTGGACGGAGGGTTGCGTGCGCGCCGGGCGGGACGA
>JASFTU010000471.1:0-3034 GCA_050050635.1 Candidatus Brocadiaceae bacterium | reverse complement strand
CGGGGAGAGGGGACTGATGATCGACGGCTTCACCACGGCGGTCGGCAACTACGGTGACCTCCGGGTGCACAAGATGCTGGGGTACCTTCCGTGGCTGCTGCACGAGAACCCGAAGAGCAGCCTGGTCATCGGGTTCGGCATGGGGGTGACTGCCGATTCGCTGGCCCAGCCCGGCACGGACGTCGTGCAGTGCGCCGAACTGGCCCCCGAGGTGCTCGACGCGGGCGAGTGTTTCTCCGAAATCAACACCGACGTGCTCCGCCACCCGAAGTTCGAGGCGGTCATCGACGACGGACGGAGTTTCCTGCTCGTCACCGAGCAGGAGTTCGACATCATCACCTCGAACGCCGTCCACGCCAAGCTGAGCTGCAGCCTGTACACGGAGGACTTCTACGAGCTGTGCCGTGACCGGCTCAAGGAAGGCGGCATCATGTGCCAGTGGCTGCCGTCCAACTGGATGACCGAGGATGAGTATAAGATGCTCATCAGGTCCTTCGTGGAGGTGTTCCCGCACACCAGCCTCTGGGGGGTGAACGACGCGCACACGCTTCTGCTGGGGACGCCCGAGAAGGTGAGAGTGGACTTCGTCCCGTTCAGCGAGAAGTTCAGTGCGACGAAGGTCCAGCGCGACCTTGCCCCGTGGGACCTGGGAAAGCCCCTCGCCTTCCTGGCGCACTACGTCGCTGACGAAGACCTGCTGACGGACTACGTCTCCGACGTGCCGGCCAACACGGACGACACTCCGTACGTGGAGTTCAGCACGGAGGCGGACATGCGCCCGACGATGCCCGCCATGGAGAGCATCATGCGGATGCGAAGGGCCGCGGACGCCTCCTTTGTGGACTTCGCCGGGGCAGGGGAGGCAAGTGCGCTGGCCGGGGAACTGGAGACTTACCTTCGGTCGCAGAATCACGCGTTGCACGCGGCAGTCCTGATCACCTACGGCGAGTACGACGAAGCGCTCCAGGAAGCTCTCATGGCCCGGCGCATCAACCCGGAGCACGGGAGGGCGCGGTCGGTCCTCTACAACGTGCTGGGTAGCCACATCAGCCGGGCCGAGGCGCTGCGAGGGGAGGGCAAGCTGCGGGAGGCCGTCGAGCTCCTGCGGGAGGTACTCCGCGCCGACCCCGGGTCGCCGTCCGCGTTGGTCGAGCTGGGACTCATCTACCGACAGACCGGGCAGCTGGAGCGGGCGGCCGAGACCATCCGGCGGGCCGTGGAGGCAGTGCCGAACTTCGCGGAGGCACAACGCGCGCTGGGGCTTGTGAACATGGACCGGGGCCGGTACGAGGCCGCCGCGCAGAGCCTGCAGCGGGCGACCGAGATCAATCCGTCCGATGCCCGGGCGCACTACTACCTGGCCGTGGCTCTGCGGCAGTTGGGACGGCTGGAGGAGGCCAGAGCGGCCCTGGAAGCGTCGGTGCAACTGGCACCGCGGGCCCTGCCACCGAGGATGGAGCTGGCGGCGGTCTACGAGGAGCTGGGCAGGCCCGGCAAAGCCGCCGCATACCTGCAGGAAGTTCTGCGCATCGACCCGGGCTTCCAGCCGGCTTTGCGGGCGCTGCAGCGGCTCGGCACGGGGGCGGGGAGCCATCCGGACAGCCCGGCGGCGCCCGCAACGGCTCGTTAGTGTTGCCCATTGAAACACCTTTGCCTGGTGGCGTATAAAGGCTGCCCCGTGTGTCGCGTGACGGGTTGAGATGGTCCGGCGGGATCTCCCTGCGAGCGACGAGTGGACGCGGAGAACGACCTGGCAGTCAGCGACGAGGCACAGCCCGAACCAGCACTACGACCCGCGTGGGAGCGGGAGGGGACGGTCTGCGTGGTAGGCGTTGACGGCCTGACCCTGGACCTGATCGAGCCCATGGCGGAGCGCGGCGAGCTGCCCGCGTTCTCGCGACTGGCCGAACGGGGCTGCTACGGGGCTCTGGCCACCATCTCACCGACGAACTCGAGCCTGTTGTGGACTTCCATAGCGACGGGGCGACACCACGACGATCACGGGATCGACGGGTTCCAGTTCTACGAGGTCTGCGGCATCCACCTCAGCCGTTCCGCCCTGCGGAAGTACGGCAGATGGGGTCTGCGACTCCTCATCGCGTTGCCCAAGCTGCTGGGCCTGCGGAAGAAGTATCACTTCGACGGGCGGCACATCCGTGCCAGGCCCTTCTGGGAGGTGGTCAGCGAGAGCGGGGGCCGAGTGGGGGTCGTCAACTGGTGGCACTCCTGGCCCGCGCGACCGGTCAACGGCTTCCTCGTCTCCGACAGGTTGCACTACTGGCGAGCCGCCTGGCGCGGCAAGCCGCCGGTTGACACGCACCTGGTCTACCCGGAGAGCCTGATGGACCAGATAGGGGAACTCATCGTGCCGCCCGAGGAAGTGTCGGCCGAAGAGGTGGCCGAGTTCGTTCATCTCCCGCTGGACCAGATCCGCAGGATCGCCGAAGAGGGATCCGACAAGCGACACCCCGTCGTGGAGGTGCGCTTCCTGTTGTCGGCCGACCGGACCTATTCGCGTGTGTTCCGGCAGTGCCGACGTGCGTTCGGGGAACTCCAGCTTGCGGCTATCTACTTCCGGGGACCAGACATCGCCCAGCACTGCGCCTTCGAGTACCTGCCCTCCTCTGTAGCTTCGGAAGCGACCGAGGGCGAACGGAAGGCGTTCGGCGAAGTCGTGCCTCGCGCCTACCGGTTCGCCGACCATCTGGTAGGGCAACTGTTGGATCAGCTCCGACCGGAGGACAGCCTGCTGCTGGTGTCCGACCATGGCTATGGACGCCAGAAGGACGCCGGTCGGCACGGGCCGTATGGACACGCCAAGGGAGAGCCGCCGGGTGTGATCTATGCCTGCGGGCGAGGCTTCCGACGGGGCGCCCGCATCGAGGACGCCTGCATCTACGACGTCGCGCCCACGGCTCTGCGCATGTGTGGGTTACCGGTTGCGCGAGACCTGGAGGGCCGTTGCCTGGAGGAGCTGGTCACCGAGGACTTCCGCAAAGCCCACCCCGTGCCGGAGCCGGTCGAGACCTACGGC
>JASFTU010000470.1:0-3047 GCA_050050635.1 Candidatus Brocadiaceae bacterium | reverse complement strand
GACCAACGGCTCCTTGCTGTGGCGGAAGACCGTGCGGGACAACCTGCAGGGGGCCGACCTGGTCATCCCGTCCCTCGACGCCGGCAACGAGAGCATGTTCCGGTACGTCAACCGTCCGGCACCTCAGCTCTCGTTCTACGAGGTCGCTGAGGGACTGATCACGTTCCGGCGTGAGTATGCCGGGCAGTACTGGCTGGAGGTGTTCCTGCTCGGCGGCGTAACGGACGTGCAGAGCGAGGTGAAAGCCATCGCCGCCATGGTGGAGCGGATCGGACCGGACCGAGTCCAGCTCAACACGGTCAGCAGGCCCCCGGCCGAGGAGTTCGCCTACTCGGTCCCGCCGGAGAAGATGGCCCGCCTGGCCCCCCGGATCGCGGAGGATGCGGAGGTGGTCGCCGACTTTCAGCACGTCCACGAGCAGCCGGCTTTCGCCGCCCGGGGGGAGGACGTGCTGGAGCTTCTCCGGCGCCGTCCCTGCACGGTAGATGACGTTGCCTCCGGCCTGGGCATGCACCGGAACGAAGTCGTCAAGTACATCGAGCAGTTCCTCGCCGAAGGTCGCCTCGACTCCAGGAAGCGCAGCTATCAGACCTACTACCTGGTGAAGGAGTGAGTACGCCGGAATCCCCGGCAAAGCCGGGGCTCTTCGCTCGACGAAGTAACCGCATCCGGCCAAAGGGAGCCACGCATGCGATCCGTCGGCACGCCGCCCACGGTGGCAAGGCCCATCCTCGCAATCACGCTGGGGTGCGCGCTGAGCCTGTTCCTTCCCGGGGCCGCGGGAAGCGCGGAGAGGCCTGCGAAACGAGTCCAGGAGTCGGTGCCGGCACCACCCGGCATTCAGGTCACCGTGCTCTACGACAATAACTCCCATGACGAGCGCCTCCAGACGGCCTGGGGCTTTGCCTGTCTTGTGCAGGGACTCGAGAAGACGATCCTGTTCGACACCGGCGGCCACAGCGAGATCCTGCTCTCGAACATGCGCAGGCTGGGCATCGAACCCGGGCAGGTGGATGTGGTCGTGATCTCGCATATTCACTGGGATCATCGAGGCGGCCTCCAGGGCTTTCTGGCGCAGAACAATGCTGTAACCGTCTACCTGCCCTCCTCTCTCCCACAGGATACGAGGCGAGCCGTCGAGGAGAGGGGCGCGGAGCTCGTGGTGGTCGACGGGCCGGTTCAGCTCTGCCCGTGCGCATACTCGACCGGCGAGCTCGGCCGTTGGATCAAGGAGCAGTCCCTCATGGTTGAGACCCCCGGGGGCCTCGTGCTGATCACCGGCTGTGCCCATCCCGGCATTGTGAATATCGTCAGGGAAGCCAGGAGCCAGTCGGAGAGCGATGTCCACCTGGCGCTGGGAGGGTTTCACCTGAGCATGGCGAGTCCCCGGCGGATCCAGCACGTGATAAGGGCACTGAGGGCGGAAGGTGTAGAGCGCGTGGCGCCTTTGCACTGCTCGGGCGAGGTAGCCCGACGCCTGTTCGAGGAGAGCTACGGCCGGCAGTGCATCCTGGCGGGCGTTGGCTGGAGCCTGCGCGTGCCGCCTCGGCCCGAAGTCGCTGTCTACGTGGGCACAGGTGCTGCCAGAGCGAAGGATGTCACAGCGGCACTGAAGCGGATCGGCACGCCCTGTCGCGGCCTCGACGAACGTGCAATCCGGGGCTCGGCCCTGGATCAGTTCTCCGTCCTGATCGTCCCCGGCGGGCGCACCGCCCGGATGGTTCGAGCCCTGGGACAGGAGGGGCTCGAGCGCATCCGCGAGTTCGTCGCCGATGGCGGCGGATACGTGGGCATCTGCGCAGGCGCCTACATGGCCGCCACGACCGTGGAAGTGCCCGGGAATCCTGAGGGCCTGGGCATAGTGGACATCCGCAACCACCGACGGGCGGGAAAAGAGCTGAGGAGCCTCGAGCTCAGGGCATCCCAACACCCCGTTGTCGCCGGCTGCCCGGAGACCATGCAGATCTGGTACGAAAACGGCCCCGCCATCGAGCCCGGAGAGAACAGCGAACTGCTCGCCGCGTATGGAGACGGCACAGGCGCCGTGGTGTCCGGAAGGTTCGGCAGGGGACGGGTAGTCATCTTCAGTCCTCATCCTGAAGGGAGCCTCGAGGCCGGCATTGATCCGGCGGAGACGGGCACGCTGGCGTTGCTTCGGGGAGCGGTGGCCTTCGCCTCAGGGCGAGAAGAGTGACGGGCAGAGCACATCGCCCGGACAGGTGCCGTCTCGCGTGAGCGCTTCGGGGGCTGTTCTCTCAACCGACGGAGAAGGAAGTGAACGAAGTGGATTTGACGGTCGTTTACGACAACTACCCGGGCAGTGAGCCTTTGCGGACCGCGCACGGGTTCGCCTGTGTTGTCCGGGCGGGCGAGCGGACCGTGCTGTTCGACGCCGGCGGCTCGGGAAAGATACTTCTGGAGAATATGGAGAAGGTGGAGATCGATCCGGCGGAGATCCAGGCGGTCGTGCTCTCCCACATGCACTGGGACCACATAGGCGGGCTCGACGCCTTCCTGACCGTCAACCCGGACGTGGCGGTCTATATGCCGGCGGCTTTCTCCTCCAGCTTCATACGGGACGTGGAGGCGAGAGCGCGCTCCGTGGTGAGGACTGAACGACCGCACGAGGTAGTCACCGGGGTCTGGACCACCGACGTGCTGGAGCGTCCGCTCGTCGAACAGGCGCTCTACGTCGAGACGGCTGAGGGGATCGTCGTCGTGACAGGTTGTGCACATCCGGGGGTCGTGGAGCTTGCGCGTTCGGCCAGGAGCGAATCAGGCGCAGAAGTCCGCGCCGTGCTGGGTGGCTTCCACATGGCAGGGATGGGCCGATCGGGGATCGAGAGGGTCATCCATGGCCTGAGGGAGCTGGATGTGCGGCGTGTCGGTCCCTGTCACTGCTCGGGCGATCCGGCACGGCAGGCGATGCGGGAAGCCTTCGGCGATGATTACCTGGACATCGGCGTGGGCGCGCGGTTGACTCTCCCGGCCATGGAAGCCGGGCGCGACACAGCGCCACGGGGCGGTGGCTGAGGCAGCGAAATGGG
>JASFTU010000469.1:0-3050 GCA_050050635.1 Candidatus Brocadiaceae bacterium | reverse complement strand
GCCCCGCGCCGCCTCGTCCGGCGGTTACTCAGTTGGTGTCGTCGATGAGGAAGCCATCGGCGTCATCCGGTCCGTACCACATGCTGCTATCCTCGGACCAGACGGGCACGTCCCGCGTCTTGATGGCTTCGTAGTCAATATGAGTTCCGATGTGGGCGTCGTGCCTCGAGTCGCCGTGGTAAACCCACTCGTTGCTGCCGAAATCGTAGTTGTAAAGCGGGTCATCCGCATAGACGTCCGTGTGCTGAATCATGGTGTCGAACTGGATCTCGCCGCTGGTGATGCGCGGGTTGATCGTCCTGCCGTCGTCGGTGCTCGTAATGAACGTGGCGCTGCCGTCATAGAACAGGACGACGGCACCGTAGCCGTGGTTCTGGATGTCCTCCGCCTCGTACAGCGACTGGTTGCGCCCACCGGGCGGGAACGTAGCGTCAAAGCGGTCGGCCGAATCAACCCACTCCTCGCGGGCCATGTCCACGTCGGCACCGTCCGCGTAGATCGCCCGGCTCGGCCACGCGTTCCTCGGAACGTTCGGGTCGATCACGTAGCTGGGATCGTTCGTGAGGTTCACGATCACCTGCGTGTCGAAGCGCACGTCGTCGGTGGCCGGGTTGTTGTCGATGTCGATCCCATTGTCGTCCTCGTCCTGGGTGTTCCACTCGACCTCCGTATCGATCGCCGGGCAGACGAACAGGTCGAGGGTCTCGGTGTAGTCCGGGAACAGCAGTGAGACCGAGAGCGAAGAGTCGTAGAAGGTGCGGTTGTTGGCCGTGTCCACGGATCGCCAGCTTGGCAGCCGGTCCCTGTGATCGTTGCGGTACATGATCAACTGCAGCCCGACCTCCTTCTCGTTGTTCAGGCAGGAGGTCTTCTGGGCTTCCCGCCGGGCCCGGTTGAGGGCCGGCATCAGCATTCCTGCGAGGATGGCTATGATGGCAATTACGACGAGTAACTCGACCAGTGTGAACGCTTTCTTCATGGCCAACCCTCCCCGTACAAGAGCGATAAATGCCTTTCTCTCCTCTATTCTTAGTATAAATCGCACTTCCGCCATGTCAAGGGGGAAAGGCAGTCGCCCCGCTCCAGGCGCCTTCAGGCCACTGCAGAGGGCTCTCTCAGCGGGTATTGCGGGCCGGAAAAGCGGCGCCGCCTTCGCCGTAACCGGCCCAGGCCCCGGGCCTCCCGCTCCGCGACGGGGCCACCGGGACGGGATGTGTGCAGAAGTTGGGAGAAGCTGGGGCACCGGGGAGCGCCACCCCGCAGGTCGGAGAGGCGCCCTCGCGCGGAAGTGGCCGCATCGCGCGCAGCCCCCCTATCCGCGTGGGTAGGCGCGAGCCGTTCTGATTGGAATGAAAGCCGCCCCGTGCTATAATCGAGAAGTGCGGATGCGCTGACCGACGCCGCAGGAGCGCGCTCTCGATGGGAGCAACACGCCGCGAGGGAGCGTTCCCGTCGCGCACTGTTCACGACGCAGAGTGGGAGCCCGGGGTAGGAGCTTGCCGAGCGAGAGGCTGCGGCAGGGATGACGCGTGAACAGCCCGGGCCAGCCCTTGTTGTTGTGTGTTCCCACGGAAAGATAATCCCGCATGCCTGGACCGCCACCTCCGCCGCGACGCCCTGACCGGCAAGCTCCGGGAAAGGGGCCATCGCCCGAGGAGCCGAAACGGCGTTCGAAGCTGCCCCTATGGTACTTCATCCTGGGAATGCTTCTTGTGCTGTTCATCCTCTGGTCGAGCAGCTCGGGCGGCCGGGAGCAGATCAGCTACGGCCGCTTCCGCCAGCTCTTGATGGACGGCAAGGTGGCCAGCGTCGAGCTCACCGCCGATAAGGTCCGGGGGGAACTGAAGGAGGATATCTCGGGCGCGCCCGCGAAGTTCGTCGCCAATCGCCTCGAAGAAGACGAAGAATTGCCGAAGCTCCTTCAGCAGAAGGTGGGTGAGAACTGGGACGCGCCGTCACGCTCATGGTGGGAACACCCGCTCCTGCTGTGGCTCCTGCCCATTGCGCTCATCATCATCGCCTGGCGGTTCATACTGGGACGGATGAACCCGGTCAGCAGCGTGATGGACTTCAGCCAGAGCCGCGCCAACGTGGTCGCCCAGGACGACGTGGAAGTGACCTTCGAGGACGTGGCGGGCATCGAGGAGTGCAAGCAGGAGCTGCAGGAAGTCGTCGAGTTCCTGAGACACCCCGCGAAGTTCACGCGGCTGGGCGGCCGGATACCCAAAGGCGTGCTGCTGGTGGGACCACCGGGCACGGGCAAGACGCTGCTGGCCAAGGCGGTGGCCGGCGAGGCCGACGTCACCTTCTTCAGCCTGAGCGGCTCCGACTTCGTCGAGATGTTCGTGGGAGTGGGCGCCGCGCGCGTGCGCGACCTCTTCGAGCAGGCGCAGAAGGCGGCCCCGTGCATCATCTTCATCGACGAGCTGGACGCGCTGGGCAAGGCCCGCGGCATGGGCCTGATGGGCGGGCATGATGAGCGTGAACAGACCCTGAACGCGCTGCTCGTGCAGATGGACGGGTTCCAGACCCAGAAGGGCGTGATCCTTCTGGCGGCTACCAACCGCCCGGAGATGCTCGACCCTGCGCTGCTGCGGCCCGGACGATTCGACCGACAGATCGTCGTGCCCGCTCCCGACCTCAAAGACAGGGAAGGCATACTCCGCGTCCACACGCGCGACGTGAAGCTGGCCGACTCGGTCGATCTGCACAAACTCGCCGCGATGACGCCGGGCTTCGTGGGCGCCGACCTGGCGAACCTCGTCAACGAAGCGACGCTGCTTGCGGCCCGGCGCGGGAAGAACCAGGTCGAGTCGGAGGACTTCGAGGACTCCATCGAGCGGGTCGTGGCGGGCCTGGAGAAGCGCAACCGCCTGATGAACGACGAGGAGAAGAACATCGTGGCGCACCACGAGTCCGGCCACGCCCTGGTCGCCTGTCTCGTCCCCGGAGCGGACCCCGTGCGCAAGGTGTCCATGATCCCGCGCGGCTCGGCGGCCCTCGGCTACACGATGCAGATGCCCACCGAGGACCGCTACGTGCTCAGGCGA
>JASFTU010000468.1:0-3051 GCA_050050635.1 Candidatus Brocadiaceae bacterium | reverse complement strand
CCTGTGCCATGCGAGATAGCTCTCGTACCGCCGGCGAGAACGTTCGTTCGGCCTGAGGCGGAGGTCCCGGATGACATACGGTCCGTGTCCCTCCGGAGGCGTGTCCTCGTACGCGAGAACCTGCTCGCGGAGTGCCGCCAGGTTCTCTCCCACACGCAGGGCGACCCCCCGACGCCGCAGAGCCTCCACGGCACCCGCCCAGTCCTGCTCCAGGTCCACGCGGTAGACCGCGTCGTCGCCGTTCGGCGAGGAGCCCAGGTACACGGTGCATCCGTCCAGCGCCACGTCCGTGAAACCCACCCGGGCGTTGGCCTCCTGCAGGATCTCCCCGGAGGCGTCCAGAACCTTCACGGACCCTCCGGTAACCACAAGGACCCGGGCGCCCGGCCGACCGCGCAGGCCGCCGATGACGCGGGGCATGGCGCAGCTGTAGAACTCCGTGTAGGTCTCCCCTCGGAACTCCCATCGCTGGGGCGCGGAGAGCCACATGTCGTCCCCTTCTGCGGTCAGGGCGAGAACCTGGTGATCGTTATGGCAGGAGCTCCCCAGGAGGATCTCCGGGGACCCGTCCCCGTTGACGTCGCCCGTCTCGAGCGTCAGCGCGGAGAACGTGAGGGCGGGATTGTGCCAGGTCCGCCTGTCGGCCGGGACCCGCATGTGCTTCGTCCAGAGCGTGCGCAGGCGGCCCGAGGCCAGCTTGAGCGCGAGCAGCCTGTCGTGGCCGTCCAGGGCCAGGATCTCCTGCAGACCGTCGTTGTCCAGGTCGGCGAGCGCCAGCCGGAGGACCAGCCGCTCCACCTCCCGCTCGGCGACCAGCTCCCCCGCAGGGGATAGCACGCGCACCTTGCGGTCGATGCCGCCGCAGACGACCTGCATACGCTCTTCGCCCTCGAGCCGGCCCACCTCGACGTCGTAGAGGGGGAAATGCGACCGGAACGTCCACCCCGGCTCACCCCCCGAGCCTATCGCGAACAGCCCCCCGTCCGCGGTCACGGCGTAGACCTCCGGCCGGCCGTCTCCATCCGCATCGCCGGCCGCAAGGCCAAAGGGGAAGGAATCCGTGGCGACTTCCCAGAGAAGATCGCCGGTGGCGAGGTCCTGACAGCGCACCGCCCCGTCGTACGCTCCGTAGATCAGCTCCCTTGCGCCGTCTCCGTTGACGTCCGCCAGGGCAAGGCGCCAGGCGCTGCCGATGACGGGTAGATAGCAGCCGTCGTCCTGCTGAGACATCCTACTTCTCCGCTCTGGTTGCTTCGGGTGAGGGGACACCGTACGGGGTCCGCGGGCGCTCGCAGGTGCGAGGACGAGCAGGACACCGGCGATCATCCCGGCCGCGACCTGCCCGGCTGTCGCCCGGCGCATGCGCACGTTCTGGCGCCGCCCCACCGTCTCAGTCGCCCTCGATGACGTAGTAGATCACGTCCGGCTCGAGGGTTACGTGGAGTCGGCCCTCCTCGGCTCGGACTTCCACTTCTCGCTCCATCGGGTAGCCGTTCGGGTCGAGGGCAGTGACCCGCAGGCCCTCGGCGTCGGACCGCTTCAGGATCACCTCGCCGGCGACTTCCCTGACGTTCAGCGGCGGGCCGCCGAGATCGACCACCCGCAGCATGTCGCCTTGGGGCTCGGCTTCCCATCCGTAGTTGGTCTCTTCGGTCATCACCTGCAGGAGCACGCGGCTCGCCTCCTCCAGGGGCGCTTCGCTGAGCGAGACGGCCAGGACGGAGCCGTAATCGCTCCCGCTGCGGATGGTGAGGTCATCCAGGCTGATCTGCTCCGTCCTTCCCAGGAAGCCCGTGGCGCCCTGCGCGCGGGGTGTGTTCACCGTAGCGCGACCGGCCCCGTAGTCGAGCCGCGCCTCGCCGGTGAAGCTACGGATGGTTCTGCTCTCGCGGTCCACGTACGGGCTCAGATCGGTGAGCACGGCCTCCGCCTGATCGCCGGAGAACGTCCTGACCACCCGTCCGACGTAGTAGGCCAGAGGGTCGATGCCGGTGACCCTGGTTCCGGTGGCGGTGCCGCCGGGAGGAATGCCCCGGGCGCGCAGGTTGTCCACGTTCTGGGGGTCGGCCCCGCCGCTTCCTTTCAGGGCGAACAGGTCTTCGAGGTCCAGCACCTGCCGGATCACCGCGTCGGCTTCCTGGACGTCGCCCCTCCGGTACATCAACGCCGCCGCCGGGAACTGGCCCAGGATGGCGGGGCTCATCACCGGCCACTTGTCCAGGACGCTCTGCCAGCCGGGCGTGCCGACGGCGAAGAAGAAGAAACCGTCCGTGCCCTGGAGCGAACCGTAAACGGACGCCAGGAACACCGAGTCGCCCCGGTAGCGGTTGATCATCGGCAAGGCGTACTCCGAGACGGTGTGAGCGTGACCCTCGTACTGAAGCTCCCGGACCGACATCTCCTCGGGCACCTGCAGGCCGCACCGGTTCCTGTATCTGTCGCCGACGCTCAGCGTGTATCCGCGGTCGGTCTCGTGCGGCGGCCCCCAGTAGCCGTGCCGGTCCATCACGCCGCAGGGGTCGTTCGTGTACTTGTCGAGCGCGCCGAGCAACTCGTTATCCGCCGTCGTCCAGTTCGTGGCGACCAGGGCGCACTTGACGCCGATCTCGTTCCGCAGCCAATCCACCGTATCCCGGTAGAACCCGCGCAGGTGCTCGGTGAGGAACCGCGCCTGGTCGCCGGCCCGCCTGCGAGCCCCCGGTTGCTGCGCCAGTCCGTCGCTGGTCAAACTCCACACGGGCATCAGCCCCGCCCTGGCCGCCGCCGGCTCATCGCCCTCCACCGGGTGGTCCCAGGCGCTGAACGCCTCCTCCAGGGACCCGTACCTGTCCGCCGCCCACTCGGCGAACTCCTCCTCCAGCGGATCCAGGCACTCGTACGGGATGTTCTCACCGGGCGTGAACGTCCAGAAGAAGTAGTTGTCCTCGTTGATGATCTCATAGATGCCCACGGCCGGATCGTCCGCCAGCGGCAGCCCGGTGTAGGGGTTCACGGTGGTCATCAGTCCGCGCACCCAGCTCCTGTAGACCTCCTGCATGCGGGGGTGGAAGA
>JASFTU010000467.1:0-3060 GCA_050050635.1 Candidatus Brocadiaceae bacterium | reverse complement strand
TGCCGGGGCGGGGCCGGCGCCCGGTTCCGGGCGATGTTCCTGGCGGGTCTCTTCTGCATGGCGTTCTCCCTGGCCACGCCGTACGGCGGTGACACGCTCTCCTATCCCTTCCGGCTGATGACAGACCTCCGCCTGCTGGCGAGGATCCGGGAGTGGGAACCCATGCCGCTCAGCGGGCAGTACGCCGTCTTCTGGGTTCTTCTGGCGTTCGGCGTGTTGGTGATGCTCCGGTCCATCTACTTCAACCGCAGGCTGGGTCGCGGGCGGGAGGTGACCGGGGAGTTCGTGACGGACATCCTCCTGCTGGGCGGCTTCGCGATCCTGGCCATCCGTTCGCAGCGGCATCTGGCGTGGGTACTCCTGCTGACGCCGCCGATCCTGGGCCGCCACCTGGACATCTCGGGACGCCACTTCCCGGGCGAACGCATGAGACGGGCCTCCTACTCCTACCTGGCGCTCCTTCTGGCGGTCGTGGTGGCCGGGCTCCCCTTCGTGAAGGGCCCGAGGCCGCGCGCCGCTCCCTCGGAGGCGAAGCTCCCGGTGCGGGCGTGTGACTTCATCGCCGAACGGGGCCTGCACGCGCGTCTCTACAACACCTACGAGTGGGGCGGCTATCTGATCTGGCGGTTCTGGCCGCGGACGCGTGTGTTCATCGACGGGCGGTGCGTGGTCTACGGAGACGAGATCATCGGCGCAGCACTCCGCATCGCCCGGGGTGAGGAGGGCTGGCGTGAGGTCCTCGACGCGTGGGACGTCGATATGCTGGTGGTTCGCTACCGCAAACGGCCCAGCCAGCACCTCTTCGCCGACGGCACGTGGCGGTGCGTTTACTGGGACGACGTGGCCGTCGTTGCGATTCGCGGGGCGGCGCTGCGCAGACGGTGGCCCGAGCTGCCGACGTTCGATGCCTCCAACCCCGTGGTGTTCGAGCCCGGGCCCGATGGCGTGGATGCCGGCCGCGCGTTGGAGGAGGTCGAGGTCGTCCTCGGGCGGGATCCCGCCTGCTGGACCGCCCTGGCGATGCGCGCGCGGCTGAAGGTGCGGGCGGCGGAGGGCGAGCCGGCGCGTCGCAGGGAACTCCTGGAGTCCGCGTTGCTGGATGCGCGGGAGGCCATCGGGCTGCGGGAGGGGAGCCACCAGGGGTGGCAGGCGATGGCGGAGGTCGCAGCGGCGCTGGGGAGGCAGGAGCTGGCGGAACGCGCACGGAGCAGAGCGGAGGAACTCCGTCCGGAGCGCCGTTAGTCGCCCACTTCCGGATGCTCGCCGGCCCACCATCCGCGCACCTCGCCGGTGGTGAGGAACGAGCCGGTTATGCAGACGATCTCGTCTGGTCCGGCCTCCTGGAGTTCGGACTGCACCGCCTCGACGGCGTCCGGAACGGCCCGGACGCCCTCGCCGTAGCCCAGCTCCCGCGCGGCGCGCACCACTTCCTCCGCCGGCAGCGCGCGCGGTAGCTTCGCCTCCGCCGCCACCAACGAGGCGCAGTGCGGCTTGAGCACCTCGAGCATGCCGGTCACGTTCTTGCCGGCCGAGCAGGCGAACACCAGGCGGAGCGGCCGGTCCGGCAGGTGCAGGTGGAGTGCGTCGAGGAGGGCCTGGACGGACTCGACGGTGTGTGCCACGTCCACCACGAGCGCCGGCGCCCGCTGAAGCACCTCCACCCGGGCCGGCATGCGGAACTCGCGGACCGTGCTCTGGACGTGCTCGGAGCGCAGGTCCGTCCCTTCGCGCCGTCCGGCCATCTGGACCACGCCGATTGCCGTTGCCAGGTTGCCCAACTGGTGCGCTCCCAGGAGCGGTGTGCGCAGATCGGAGTATTCGCCGTCGGGCGTTTTCAGGGAGAAGCGCCACCCGATCGACGCGTGGGGGTTGTCGGGCGGGGCGACCAGCGGCCGGGGGTCGAGCACGTTGAGTTCGCGCCCCACCTCCCGGCGCGGGCAACCGCGCTCCTCTGCAAAGCGCCTCAGCGTGGCCAGCGCCTCGGGATACTGCTGCCGGCCGATGACGACCGGCACTCCAGCTTTCAGGATGCCGGCCTTCTCTCGCGCAATTGCCTCCGCCGTCTCGCCCAGCTTGTCGGTGTGGTCGAACCCGATGGTGGTGATCGCGCAGCAGACGGGCTGCAGAACGTTGGTGCTGTCCAGACGCCCCCCGAGCCCGACCTCGACCACGGCCCAGTCCACTGCGCTCCGGGCGAAGTGGTCGAAGGCGAGGGCGGTCAGCATCTCGAAGTAGGTGGGGGCCCGGTCGGCGCCCGCCTCCTCCTGCCGCTTGCGCTCCACGTGGGGCTGCATCGTGGCGGTGCTGCGCACGAAGTCGCCCTCGCTGATCTTCGCTCCGTCCACGCGGATCCGCTCGCGGGGTGTGACCAGGTGCGGCTTGCTGTAGAGGCCCGTGCGGCAGCCCATCGTCCGCAGCAAATGCGCGATGGCCCCGGCCGTGCTGCCCTTGCCCTTGGTCCCGGCGACGTGCAGAGCCCTGTACTGGCGGTGCGGGTTGCCGATTGCCTCCAGCAGGCGCTCCATCCGCCCCAGGTTCAGGTAGCGCGTGTTGTACTTCCACTGGCGGGTCTTCTCGTAGTTGATGCCCTGCTCGAGAAACCGGACGGCATCGGCGTAATCGGCGATCGGCCGGGACTCATCTGGCACGGCAGACCTCCAGTGTTTGACAGGACAGACGCCGCCACGTAGACTGAGCCACCCCGCTGGCTCACCTGAGGTGGGAGTATCAGTCTCCCACCATGGCCCCGGGAAGTCAAGAAGCTCGAGCCGCCCCTCGGGCAGGGAGTGAGCATGCCGATCGTGACAGACCCCGCGCAGACGCGTGAGCTGCTGGACGTGCTGCGGCGGGCCGAGGTGGCGCTGCCCTGCTTCTGCAGCGAGAACCCGTGGACCACCGAGGCCGTGCTGGAGGCGAGCGTGGCGGCGGGGCGGCGCTTCGGGCTGGCGCACCCGCCCGTCTCCCTCAGCTTCTGCGCCAGCTACCACGCCCGGCAGCACCTGTCCAACTACTGGTTCCGTGACGCGCAGCGGCCGGGCTTCCGTGGCCTGATGGGTGACC
>JASFTU010000466.1:0-3076 GCA_050050635.1 Candidatus Brocadiaceae bacterium | reverse complement strand
TTTCTGTGTGCGTTCCTCACCAGGGACCATAGTAGCAGACGTGCCAGGGCAAGTCAACCAGCGCGGGCGGCATGGTGGAGGCTTTCGGGCGCCGCTCCCCATCGCTATAATCAGGGACCTTCGTGCCCTGCGCTCAAGTGATGCTACCGGACACAATGTCAGAGAAGACGCCCCGCGAGCGTTTCATCGCCGCCCTGGAGCGGAAGCCCCCTTCCGGGCTGGTGCCGCATTTCGAGCTGGTCTTCTATCTGACGATGGAGGCGTTCGGCAAGGTGCACCCCCAGCACCGCCACTACGCGCAGTGGGACCAGATGGAACAGAAGGAGCGGGAGCTGCACCGCCGCGACGTCGCCGAGGTTTACATCGCCATCGCCGAACGCTACGGCCACAGCGCCATTCTACTGATCCCGAGCCCCGGCACCGAAAAGGAGGCGCGCCGGCTGATAGAGATCGTGCGGGAGCGCACGGGCGATCGTTACTTCCTCATGCTCCACGGGGATGCGACGTTCAGCCTGCCGAGCGGGGAGGAGATGACGGCGTTCTGCGCGCGCCTGGCCGACGAGCCGGACCAGTTGAAGCGCGAGGCGGCGGGGCGGGTGCGCCGCCAGCTCGAGCGGGCCGAGCGGCTGGCCGCGCACGGCGGGCTTGACGGCTTCGCCCTCTGCGCCGACTACTGCTTCAACTCGGGCCCTTTCTTGAGCCCGCGGCAGTTCGGCGAGTTCGTGACGCCGTACCTGGCCGAGCTGATCGCCGGCTACCGCGAGCTGGGCTTCTACGTCATCAAGCACACCGACGGCAACATCATGCCCATCCTCGATCAACTGGTGGCGGCAGACCCGCATGCCCTCCATTCCCTGGACCCCCAGGCGGGCGTGGACATCGCCGAGGTGAAGCGGCTGGTGGGCGACCGGCTCTGCCTGATCGGCAACGTGGACTGCGGGCTGATGAGCACCGGCACCGAGAGCGAGGTGCGCGAATCGGCCCGCTACGCGCTGCAAAGCGGAATGCCGGGGGGCGGCTACGTCTTCAGCACCAGCAACTGCATCTACACGGGGATGCCCCTGGGTCGCTACGAGCTGATGCTGGAGGTGTGGCGTGAAGAGGGCCGGTACTGAACGCCGCGAGGGCGCCGGGCAAATCCGCGGCGAAGATGGCTGCACGAGCGGCGGCGTTGCGTTATAATCGCCGCGCTGTTCGGTCGGATTCGATCGCTGACGTGGGGAGGCGCGTATGCCGGACCTCTATGAGCCGTTGATGCTCTTCACGGGCAGGGCCAGCTACTACCTGGGGACGAAGCTGCGCGATGCCCTTGCCGAGTACCCCGGCATGGAAGGGCTGCAGCTCTACGAGCCGGAGGTCATTCGGTTCGCCAACGAGAACCTGAAGGTCAAGATCACCGAGAGCGTGCGCGGCGCCGACGTTTTCCTGGTGCAGACGGCGGCCAACGCCCACCACGCCCCGGCGGGGGTGAACCCCGAGCGGGTGGGGCCCGAGCAGGCGCGGACGCTTACGCTCTCGGAGAACCTGATGGAGCTGCTGATCACCATCGACGCGCTCCAGGGCGCCTCGGCCGGCCGCATCACCGTGGTGGCGCCCTACTTCCCCTACGTGCGCAGCGACAAGAAGGACGAGCCGCGCATCTCGATCACCGCCCGGCTGATGAGCCAGCTCTTCCGCGAGGCCGGGGCGGAGCGCGTGCTGACCGTAAACCTGCACGCCATGCAGATCATGGGCTTCATGGGCATGGCCTGCGACCAGCTCGACGCCAACCCGCTGATCGCCGAGTTCTTCAAGCAGAACTACGACGTCAGCAAGCTGGGCGTGCTGGCCACCGACGCAGGCGGGGTGAAGATCGGCACCGTCTACGCCGAGCGGCTCAACGTGCCCCTGGCCGTCTGCGACAAGCGTCGCTGGGCCGACAACGAGGACCCCGAGATACGTTCGGTGATCGGCATCGAGGCCATCAAGGACCGCGAGATTGCGATCTTCGACGACGAGATACTCACCGGCGGCACCATGACGCGCGCCATCCGGGCGCTGCAGGAGAAGTTCGGCCTGCCGGCCTCTTACGTCTGCTGTGTCCACCCCGTCTTCGCCGGCGATGCGATGGAGCGGATAGTGGACAGCGGAGTGGAGCGCGTCGTCACCACCGACACCCTGCCTCCGCCGCAGGCCGACCACAGGGTCAGCACGGTCAGTGTGGCTCCCCTGCTGGCGGCGGCCATCAACAACATCCACACCAACCTGTCGGTGAGCCAGATATTCCGCAACCAGGAGAACGCGCTGTTCGAGCCGGAGGCCGGGCCGCGCTGAAGCCCGATGCAGCAGACCAGGTCCATTGAAGAACTGATCGCCGCCGCGCTGGCCGCCCACGTGCCGCTCAGCGAGGGGGCCCTCGCCGAGCTGCTGGAGACCCCGCCCTCGGCCGAGATGGGGGACTACGGCCTGCCGTGCTTCACCCTGAGCAAGTACATGCAGCAGCCCCCGAACGAGATCGCCGAGGAGCTGCTCCAGCAGCTTGAGCCGCCGCCGGGCGTGGCCCGGATGCGGACGGCCGGCCCCTACTTGAACTTCTTTGTCGACCGACCGGCCGAGACCGAACGCCTGCTGACGACCATCCACGAGCTGGCGTCGGACTACGGCTCGGACCAGGCAGGCAGCGGCAGGGCGGTGGTGCTGGATTACGGCAGCCCGAACATCGCCAAGCACCTGGCCATCCACCACCTGCCTTCCGCCGTCATAGGCCGCGCGCTGTACAGGATTTACGCTAAACTCGGCTACGAGACGGTTGGCATCAACTTCCTGGGAGACTGGGGGACTGCTTTCGGGCGGCTGATAGCCGCGGTGGAGCGCTATGGGGTGGGCCAGCTGCACGAGCTGACGGTCAGCGACCTGCAGGAGCTCTACGTGCGCTACAGCCGCGAGGCGGAGGGCAGCCCGGAGCTGCAGGGGGCCGCCCGCAGGGCGTTCCGCCGCCTCGAGCAGGGGGAGCCGGCGGCCAGGGAGATATGGGAGGCGGCCCGCGAAGTGAGCCTGCAGGAATTCGACCGAGTATATGGCAGGCTGGGAGTGGAGT
>JASFTU010000465.1:0-3078 GCA_050050635.1 Candidatus Brocadiaceae bacterium | reverse complement strand
CGCGCTGACGGAGGGCGACTTCGACCATTCGGGCCTGAGTGCGGTGCCCTTCCGCTGGGGCGGGGCCACCGTCGCGGTGGACGGCGAGCATGTCACCTCCGCGGAGGAACTCCGGGTCGTGGTCGAGAACGGCATCGCGGAGGGCCCCAACCGGGGCGGCACGCCCGCCTACCTGGCGGCGGGGCGGCGGAGCGTCGCCGTCACGCTCCGGAGACTGGCGAACACGAGTCGGTTCGGCGAGGCCATCCGCGAAGGGACGAGCTTCGCACTGACGGTCGAGTTCACCCACCCGGACGGCCACGCGCTCACGCTCTCGCTACCGGCGCTCCGCCCGGAGACGAGCCCGGAAGAGGCCATCCCGGCGCGGCTGGTCAGGGCGACCACCAGGTCGGGCGCGGTCGTCGGCGAGACGGGCGACGACCTCACGTACGCAGTTCAACTAAGCAACTGAACGCAAGGAAGGAGCGCGGCCAGTGGATCCCGAGGAACGGCGACCGGCATCCGGGTTCAGGGGCATCCGGCACATGCGACGAGAGGCCGTGGAGCACGTGCGGCAGCAGCAGGAAGCCATCGCGGCCCTGCGCGGGCTGCTGACGGAGTTTGCGGCCGAGAACCTGCGTCTGCACCAGCAGACACGGGCGATCATCGATTCCCTGAACCGCGACGTCGGGCGGCTGAAGCGGCAGATGAAGCGGCTGGGAACGGCCCGTTCCTGAGGCGCCCTGCCGCCCTGGAGGAGGAAGATGGCGGGAGGTTACTTCACAGACGGAACCGTGGACCTGGAGCTGGGGGCGCACGTCTTCGTCACGCCCTCGGCGGCGCGGTGGAACGTCCTCCTCGAGCCCGCCGGCCGGGCGGCGACGGTTCTCGACGCCGGGGGCGGGCTGCTCGAGCTGGAGGTGACCGGACAACGGCTGCGCCAGAACCTGGGCGACGCCGAGCGCTACATCCACGAACTGCTGAAGGCCCTGGCCAGCAGCGGGGCGGGCGAACTGGGCTGTGAGGACAACGCCGGTGGGCGGGCCACGTTCGGGGAGGCCACCTGCCGGGGTGCGGTCGGCCGGGTGCAGGCCTTCCGGTTCGCCGACCTGCGCTTCGATTTCGCCTGCCCGGAGAAGTCGGCCGAACCGGACTGGCACGTGGTCCCCGCAACACCGGGGGCCTATCCGGGCACTGGCACGCTCCAGGACTACGCGGCCGGCGGCGTGCAGCTCGGACACTTCCCGGCGGGCATGACGGTCGAGATGCAACGCGACTACCCGGTGCGGGAGGTGCCGCGGGCCCGGGGCGCGCGGGCAACCGGCCCGTGCGGTGGGGCGCACCTGGTGCTGCGCGTGCAGTCCTTCGCGCGGGTGTCCGATCGGCACCTGGCCGCCTACCTGGAGGAACTCGCACGGCAGATCGGTCCCGGAGCGGTGGACCTGACGGCAAACGGGAACACCTACCAGGACGTGGTGCTCCAGGGGCTGGAGCCCCGGCACGCAGACGGGCGGCACACCGCATTCGAGGTGGAGTTCCTGCAGGAGGTCTGATCGCGCCATGGCGCTCACTCTCTACATCGACGAGGTCGAGAACGCCGATCTGCGCGTGCGCCGCGTAAAGGCCAGCTACGTGGAGCCCTGGCAGGCGGAGCTGTACTGGCCGGGGCGGCATGACGCAGCCCTGGGCGTGGGGCTGTGGCAGGCCGTGCGGATCGAGGATGAAGGGGGAACGGTGCGGTTCCGGGGAGAGATCACCGAGGTCAGGCCGGGCGGCGTGTCCGAGGAGGGCATCGTCTTCGTGGCGAAGGGAAAGCGCTTCCGTCTCCAGAACGAGCCGGTCCGGGTCAACGGGCGCGGCTTCTACGTCTGGAACCGCCGGGGCGCGGAGTGTGAAGAGGGGAGGGGCGGATTCGACTCCCCCGGCCGGGACGGCGGCAAGTGGACCGCCGGTGAGATCGCCATCGACATCCTGGAGCACGCCCTCGGTCTGCCCGAAAGCCGCTCGGACATCTCCGGCCATCATTCCAGCCCCTGTTGCATTCTGAACACCTACCTGACGGGGGACGACGTCGCCGGCTACACCGCGAGCGACTGGCTGGGGGTGGACACGGTCGTGGGGGAGTTCGCGGTGGACGACACGCCGCTCGCCGACGCCATCGACCTGCTGCTGGGCATGGCGGGGGGCTTCCGGGGGTGGTATATCGACCCCGCCACGGGCAACCTGGAGCTGGTGGACCTGGACTCGCTTCCCGCCACTACCATCCAGGCCGGCGAGCTGGGCCGGTGGCAGGACGCGGCCGGCACCGACTACCGGCTGCTGGCCAATCACCTCGAGGCCAGCCTGGACGGAGTGGCATCCACCATCGTGGTGCAGGGCCGCGACCGCGTCGCCGAGGAGATGCCGGAGAACATCGAGGGGTCGGATAACGACGGCAAGGGCTGCCGCGGAGAGCTGGAACTGCTGGCCGCGCCGTGGGGCAAGTGGGGGGCCGCCTACCGGGCGAAGTGCCAGAGCCGCCGCACGCCGACCGGCAAGTGGATCGACTGGCCGGAGAGCAACTACACGCCGCCGGAGGGCTCAGTCAGCGGCACGCACCTGCCGAGGGTGTACAAGGGCACCGACTCCGGGCCCAAGTACGTCTTCACGGACTCGTCCGGCATCTATCCGCGCTGGCTGCTGCCCCGGGGTGCGGAGATGGGCATCGTTGCCTTCCACGATGATCCCCGTCCGGGGCTGGGCTACGGCGAGAAGCTGTGGGGGTGGTACTGGGCGCAGGTGCCCTTCTACGTGGCCGCCGGGCCGGGCGGGGAGGCCGACGCCGAATACGGCTATCAGCGGGTGCGCACGGTCTACGACCCCGCCTTCCGGCATCCGGAAAGCTGGCCCCAGGCGGGCACCGAGGGCGACGTCCAGGCGATGCAGGTGCTGGCCCGCCGCCTGCTGGACCTCTACGGGCGCGTGCGCCGGCAGGGCGCCCTGAGGTGCGACGGAGTGGACTTCGACGCGCACAGCCTGCTGTCCCGCTACAACGTCACGAACCTGGCAGCGGGCGGGCCGCTTGCCTGGGAGACCCTCCGGATCAACGCCGTCGAGGCA
>JASFTU010000464.1:0-3079 GCA_050050635.1 Candidatus Brocadiaceae bacterium | reverse complement strand
CGTCGGTGAGGTCCGTGTCATAGGCTTGCCGTTGCATGGTCTGTCTCCTGGTGCCATGTAGGCTGTGGCTGTAGCTGTGCCCGCAAGCATCATATACTACAAAACCGGGCTTTTTGAACACACTCTAAGGAAGACGACAGTCCGGCGAGACGACCGATTGCCTTCGCCGACAGGCTCTATCTCACTTCGTTCCCTCGATTGCCATCAACTGCGAGAAGGTCCGCAGGAACATCCTCCCGCCGGCGATGGCCGGCGTGGCGTAACTCTCTCCGCCCAGCGGATTGATCGCCAGCAGCTCGTAGGTACGCGACGCCTTGATGACCACTACGTCCCCTTCCCTGGTGATGCAGTACAGATTGCCGTTCACCAGGACCGGCGATCCCCAGAACCGCCCGCCGGGCTTCTCGCTCCAGAGCACCTCGCCCGTGGCGGCCACCATGCAGGAGACGTCGCCTCGGTCGTGGTAGACAAACAGCAGGCCGTCGGTGAACAGCCCGGTCGACACGTACGGCGCCTGAGCGCCGGTGGCCTCGTACACTTCCTCGCCCGTCCCCGCGCGGACCGCCGCCAGACGGACGCCGCCCCCGCCCTTGCCGCATGTGCCGATCACGAGGTCTCCGGCGATGACGGGCGAGCTGACGACGCGCGCAGGCATCGCCGACTTGGCCTCCCAGACGACCTTGCCGGTCTCGACATCCACGCCCGTGATTCCATGAGCGTTGCTGCTGAACAGCAACTGGGGCGCTCCCCCCTCGGGAGTGTGCACGCATGGGGTCGAGTACGAGACCTGGGCGCTGTCCCTCTCACATGTCCATCGGACCTTCCCCGTGTTTCGGTCGACCGCGATCCAGGCGCTTTGCGCGCCGCCGCCTTCGTCGCGGCCCCTCTGCTCGTGGCTGAACACGACCAGCTCGCCGACCGCCAGGGCTGTGTTGCCCGGCCCGTGCTGGGAGTCGACGCCCGGGAAGTCGCTCGTCCAGACCTCCCCGCCGTCATGGTCCAGCGCGATCAGGAGCGTGTCCTCCGCCGTGGGCAGCAGCACGTACACATGGTCCGCATCCACCGAAGCCGAGCCCGTGGCGTAGCTGTTCGCTCGGTTCATCCGGAAGGGACTCACCGCGTAATCCCTGCGCCACAGTTCCTTCCCGTCGGAAGCGCGGAAAGCCAGGATGTAGAGGCGATTCGCCTCCTGGTCGCCGCTGGTGACAAAGACCCTCTCGCCCCAGATCACCGGCGACGAATGGCCCTTGCCCGGAAGATCCGCCTTCCACTCATAGTCCTGCATCGTCCACTTGACGGGCATCGTGGGCTCCTGGCTGATTCCCTGGCCGCCTGGCCCTCGGAACCGCGTCCATTCCTGTGCCTCTGCCATCGCCGCCGGCCAGACCAGGGCAACCGCCAGAATCGCCCACGCCTTCTCCCGTCCGATCATTGCATGTGCCTCCGTTCGACGTATTCTCGCTCGTCCGCCTAACGGCGCAGTCTTCAGCGGTCCTCGCGGCCCGCTCCTTCGGCAGACCCGATCCGGCGGTCGCCGACAATGACGGGGTCTCCCGTGCTTCGGTGAACGCGGTCCAATCCCTCTTCCGGGAACGTGCGGCCCCAACTGTGGAGCGAGAGAACCAGGGGGCCGCGGGACGCAGATTCACAGGGACGCCTCAGTCAGCCTCCGGTCCGCCTCCCTCCAGGATCTCTGTCCCCTTCTCATGGAAGCGTATCAGCCATTGCCCTTTGATGGCGGCGGGCAGTGCCTCCTCCTGCGCGTACTCGTCGGCCGTCTTCCCCCAGTAGAAGGAGACCCAGCCATCCGCCATGGGCCTGGACCTGTCGATGAACTCGCAGACCTCGTCCGCGCTGCAGTGCAGGGGGAAGATCTCCTCGATGACGAGCGGCTTGCCGATGTCGTACACGCCGAGCGCGGCGAGAGCTTTCTCGACTTCCCCCGCTCTCGGGTAGAAATGCACGCTGACGAAGTCCAGCCCCGCGCTGACGGAGGCGGAGTACAGCAGCGGCCTGGCTCTGGGGAACGTGAGCGCCCACGGAATGACGCCAACGGTGACCATGTGCCGCCTGTCGTACCGCCGAATCGCTGCAACGAGTGTGTCCACCCAGGCATTCGCGACCTGCTCTCGAGTGCGTCCGGCCAGGTCGAGCGTGAGCCTCTGGACGAAGTGCTTCCCGCCCAGCTCGCCCGTCAGCCATTCCGTTTCCACCTTGCCGGCGCCCGGCAGGATGGGCTCATTCATCAGGTCGTAACACAGCACCGCGCTGCTGGAAGCGCAGGTCTGTGCGATCGCCTCCCAGAACCGCGCCTGCACGGCCCAGCGCTGCTCCTCCGGCAGCCTGTCATACCAGTCGGGCGTGTCCTGCTTGTGGTAGCAGCCCAGTCCCGTGATGTCCAGGTAGAGCCGCGTCTGCTCGGCCAGCCGCACGAGCCGCCGAAGCTGGCTCAAAGCTGCCGCGTCCGGCTCATCCGGCGTCCGCATGAACCGGCCCAACTGCAGATGGACGCGGACGAGGTTCGCCCCCAGCTCCCGCATCTCAGCGAAGTCCTGTTCCACCCGCTGCCATTCGTCGATCCAGTAGTCCTCCAGCAGACGGCCGGATTCGTCGTGATCGTAGTTGCATCCCCACACCAGGAAGCGGCGTCCGGTCTCGGCCCCGACGAACTGCGTGCCGTCCGCGCTCACCTCGATCAGCTCCAGCCCCTCCCCGTCGCCGCCGAGCAAGGCGCAAAGCGCCAGTACTGTGAGAGAGCAAGAGTGAATCCGCATTGCCACCTCCGACTGCTTCGCCAGGTTGCTGCTGTCTATTCCTCCAGCAGCTCCACCATGGCCTTGCCGAAGGCATCGCCCATCTGGTAGAAGAGCTTCCCGCTGCCGAAGAAGTGGTAGCCCTGATCCCCGCCCACCTTCTCCCATTCCGGCTCGACCTGCGCCCACGGCTCCCAGAGCTTCTCGATCGTGGCGTCGTCGAGTTTGATCTTCCGATGGTCTGGCTCCCCGGCCTCCTTGGCCTGCCGCTTCCTCTCCAGGTAGACCGCGTGCTTGCAGTCGTTGTACACCGCGCATATCTCGGC
>JASFTU010000463.1:0-3088 GCA_050050635.1 Candidatus Brocadiaceae bacterium | reverse complement strand
GGTCCATGAACTCCTCGCCGATCGCGCAGCCAGCGTAGGGGGCAAGGTACCACTGGGGGGCCGGGGCAGTGGCGGGGGCGGCCACGACCACCGTCTGCTCCATGACGCCTTCCTGTTCGAACACCTCGATCGTCCGCGCGATGGACGCCATTTTCTGTCCGATGGCCACATAAATGCAGACCACGTCGGTGTCGCGCTGGTTGATGATGGTGTCCACCACGAGCGCCGTTTTGCCCGTCTGCCGGTCCCCGACGATCAGTTCCCTCTGCCCCCGCCCGATGGGCGTAAGGGCGTCCACGATCTTGTAGCCCGTGTGGAGGGGCTCCTTGACCGGCTGCCGTTTGACTATGCCCGGCGCGACGCGCTCCACTTCGCGGTAGGAGTCCGCCTCGATGGGTCCTCGCCCATCCAGCGGCCTCCCCGTGGCGTCCACCACCCGCCCCAGCAGAGCGTCGCCGACCGGAACGCTGGCGATGCGTTCGGTACGCCGCACGCGATCCCCCTCTCGGACCAACTCGTCATCGCCCATCAGCACGCAACCCAGATTGTCCTCTTCCAGGTTCATGGCGATCCCGACGACGTCGTGGGGGAACTCCACCAGCTCCATGGCCCGGCACTGGTCGATGCCGTAAACGCGGGCGATGCCGTCGCCGACCTCCAGCACGGTGCCCTCGCTGCTGAACTCGGCGGTGGTCTCCTCTTCCGCGAGGGCCTGTCGTATGACGGAGCTGACTTCTTCAGGTCGTATGGAGCCTTCATCCGCCATGGGCTATCCTCTCCGCGATACGTTCCAGTTGTCCCTCGAGGCTCCCGTCGAAGAACGTGCCGTCCAGCCGCACCTGGAAGCCGGCGATGAGGGATCCATCGGTCTCTTCGGTCAGGTCGATAGTCTTGCCGGTGATGCGCTGGAGCTTCCGGACAAGGTCCTGCCGCTGTTGGTCGCTCAGCGGGGTGGCGCTGGTGACCCGGCCCCGGGCGATGCCGAGCCGACGGTCCACCTCTGCGCTGAGGCTCTCCGCCAGTGAGGGCAGGATGGCCATGCGCCGCTTCTGCACCAGGTAGAGCAGCAGTCGGGTGGTGAGTTCCGACAGCCCCATCTCCTCGCTCATCCGGCCGAGGGTTTCCTTCTTGTCCTGGCGGCTTTTCCTCCCTGCCACCGCGAAGGTGCGGAACTCGGGAACGGCCTCGAAGCACTCAGCCAGGGCGTTCAGCTCGTCGCGCACGACCTCCAGCTTGCCGCTCCGCTCGGCCACGTCGGCGAACGCCTGGGCGTACCTGCGACTCAGGACTGTGGCTCTCACTGTCTGCCCTCCTGGCCGCGGTCACTGGACTCGAGGGTCATCTCCTCGATCATGTCCTGGATGAAGGTTTCGTGATCGCTGCTGGTGATCTCTCTCTTGAGCAACCGGCGGGCGACGCGGGTGGTCAGCTCGGCCACCTCTTCGCGCAGCGCGGTTCGGGCGCGGCGGAACTCCTCGCGCAGTCTCTCACGGGTCTGCTTGGTGGTTCTGTCCGCCTCGCGACGGGCACGTTCGATGATCTCCTCACGCTCCTGGTCGGCCGCCGCACGGGCCTTCTCGAGGATCTCGCCCCTCTCGACTCTCAGCTCCGCCAGCTCCTGCTGCCGCCGTTTGACGAGTGCCTCGGCTTCCCTGCGGCTGCTTGCGGCGTCCTCGAGCTGCTCCCGGACGTGGCGCCTCCGCCTGTCCAGGAACTGCAGCAGGGGTTCCCACAGGAAGCCGTAGAGCACCAGCAGAAGGATGCCGAAGTTGAAGCACTGCATTATGAGCGTGTAGTTGATGTTGATGATCGACCCCTTCTTTATGAAGAGGTCCAGCAGTTGACCCGCCTCCTTCTCACTGAACTCGTTGCGGCGGATGTGTTGGGGGTCCTCGCGGTAAGCTTCCTCACGCACCACGTTCAGCGCCTGCCGCAGGGTCTCCTTGACCTGCTCGGGGTACTTCGGTTTGGCCTGCATCACGAAGTTGGTCACCATCACGGCCACAGTGATGGTGTAGAGCACCCCGATGATCATCAAACCCCACTTGGCCTCAGGTTTCATGGACGTCGCTCACCCTCATTGGTGCGTGGTGGTCACCCGGACCGTCGGCGTCTCAGCGGCCGAAGATGAAGATCAACAGCAGGGCGATCACCAGCGAGTAGATGCCCGTGGACTCGCTGACGGCCTGGCCGATCAGCATGGTCCGCGTCAGCAGGGGTGCCTCCTCGGGCCGCTTCGAGACACCCTCGCAGGCTTTGCCGGCGGCGAAGCCCTCGCCGACGCCCGGTCCGATGGCCCCGAAACCCATCGCCAGTCCTGCTCCCAGCAGTGCCGCCGCTTTGATTATGGCATCTTCCATTGCATGCTCCTCCGGACCAGTAGGTTTTGATCTGCCGTCTTTTCAGAAGAAGAAGATCAGGATGAAGGCGATGACGAACGAGTAGATGCTCGTGGACTGGCTCACGGCTCCGCCCACGAGCATAACGCGTGTGATGCGCGTGCCCGCCCGGGGGGTGCGTGCCGCCCCGTCGCATGCGCCTCCGGCAGCCACGCCCGTGCCGAAGCCGGGCCCGATTGCTCCGGCGCCCATGCACAGGCCGGCCGATAGGGCGCTGACGGCCACGACCATGTTGCTGCCCGTGTACTTCTGGAACTGCTGTGCGAAGGCGAGTATGACCGAAACCACCAGGGCGAACACGGCGGGACTGGTTGCCAGGGCCTGGCCGAGCAGCATGGTTATGGTGACATTGCCCCGCGTATGCGGGCTCCGGCCGATGCCCGAGGCGGCCCGAGCCCCCGCGATGCCCGCTCCGACGCCCGAACCGATGGCGCCCAGGCCCATGGCCAGGCCCGCGCCTGCGAAGGCGCCCATCGCCTCCAGGCACGGTTCGGGCTCGGCGAAGAGCAAAACGAACGCCATGACGAGTGCGAATATCCCGCTCGTTTCGGCGACCGCCTGGCCGACCAGCATGGCACGTGTCAGGTCACCTCCCGCCGAAGGCTGGCGCGATATCGAGTCCACGGCCTCCGCCGCATTGTAGCCCTCCCCCACGCCGGCACCGATCGCGCCGAACCCCATGGCGATCC
>JASFTU010000462.1:0-3096 GCA_050050635.1 Candidatus Brocadiaceae bacterium | reverse complement strand
AACAAAGCCTTGTCACTGCTGTTGATATTCTCCCTGGCCTTCAACATCGCCTTCGTCGGCATCTGGATTCACAACCGCTCCGTCGCCGAAGAGCCGCCAGCTCCCGGGCGACCGGCCGCCGGACCGCCCTGGGCCCGATTGGGTCTTCGACCCGATCAGCAAAGTCGGCTGCAGGAGGAATGGCGCCGGTTGCGTAACGAAGTGGAGGCCCGACGAGACGAACTGGAGATCGCCCGCGACCGTCTCCTGGACCTGATGGCTGCCGACAGCACGGACGAGGAAGCCATTCGGCAGGCACAGGCCCGCACCGAGGGCATCCAGGAGCAGATCCGCCGGCTCGTCCTGGCCCACATGCGCAGGACGCGCGACTTCCTCACGCCGGAGCAGCGAAGGCACATGTTCCGGATGATGATGGGCAGGGGCGGAGAGATCGGGCACCCCCACTCCGTGCGCGGCGCGCCGGAGGGCAGAAACAGGCGGCCCCGGGCCCCGATGATGGGACCGGAGGGACACATCGGACCGAGGGGTCATCACCCGGAACGTCTCCGAGAGCGAAGGGAGGCACAGCAATGAGAATCAGGGCAGGTTTACTGGCAATGGCAGGTTTGGCATTGTGCGCGGGCGTGCTTCTGGCACAACCGCGCGGGTGGGAGCGTCGAGGCGATCCCGGGGCGGCACCCCGGAGGATGCCGGGACGCGCCGGCGGCGGGCTGGAGTTCGTCCTCGCCGGCCCCGGCGCCGAGGAAGTGGACGTGGTCAACACAGACGACGGCGTTGACCTCGTCATAACGGCCGAGGCAGAGAACGTCGAGCGCCTGCAGGCGCGCCTGGAGGGCCTGGTCACCGGCCTGAAGCATGCGGCCGGGCGCGGCTTCGGACCCGCTGCCCCCCCGGGCATAGAAGGCCCGCCGGGAGTACTCGGCCTCATCCTGCGCGGCGAGGCGGAGATCGACGTCCACAAGACCGACGACGGCGCGGTGGTCAGCCTCACCTCCGGGAATCCGGACGTGGTCCATGCGCTTCAGGAGAACGCGCCGGACTGGGTCGCACAGGCCCGCGAACGCTTCCAGCGGGCCCGCAGAGGCATGCAGCGCCGCGCTCACGCCCGTCGGGCTCTGGAGCTGGTCGCCTCGGAGCAGGTGCAGATCGAGACCGAGGAAACCAAGGGCGGAGTCGCCGTGCTCGTAACATCCGACGACCCCGACCTGGTGGAGCGGCTCCGGCGGGAAGTCCCCGAAGGCATCGACGCCCTGAAGGAGTTCGCGCGTCGAATGGACGAGTGGCGGGAGCGGCGTGGCGAGTGGGGCGAGCGTGCCCCCGCTGCCCCCCGGCAGCGCTGGCAACGCCCGCGCCGGCCCGAGGGTCATATGCCTCCACCGCGCGAGCCCCGGGAATGATCGGAGCAACCCGGGAGCCAGTGATCCGGATCAGACAGGGAGGGAACCAATGAAATGCAAACGGATCAGAGAAGGAGTGATCGGCCTGGCAACCCTCGGCCTGGTTGCCGGCATCGCACTCGGTGCGGCGCCTCCGCCGGCAGCGGGCCCGCCGGAGCCCGGGCGGCTCGGCGCGCCTGATCGCCCGGCGGTCCGGCACCACCGGCAGGGGCCACATGCCCGCGGGGGCCGGGCCCTGCCTGCCCGGCGCGCCCTTGCCGCGCGGCGTCTTCGCCGACTGGCCGAAGCCCGACCGGCGTGCCCCCACCAGAGGACGGCCGGGCGTGGCCGACTTCGTGCGGCCCGTGGAAGGTGGGAACGCCGCGGGGCGTTCCATCGTCGAGGGGCTGCGCAGCGACCCGGAGCGCGCCGCTTCGCGCAACGCCCGGGGGGCCGGCCCCGATGGGCCGGCCGGCGCGCACCCATGATGCACCGGCGTGCTCGCCGGTTCCAGCGCGCCCGGGCCTGGAAGAGCCGCAGACCGTGGCAGGGCCCGGCGCCCGAGAGGCGAGCAGAGCGCCCACGGCCCCGTGCTCACTGGCGCAGAGGACCGGGCGCTCGGATGGGTCGAAGGCGACCGCCGATGCACGGTCCGCGGCCGTTCGGACAGGGCCCACGGGCCCACGCGCAAGCATGGCAGAGGCGTCCCCGGGCGCGGCGAGGCGGCCACATCCGGCGCCCGCACCTTCGGCGGGGCCCGATGCAGTGGCGCCGCCAGCGCACCAGGTCCGGACGGGCGAGGCAGAGGGCGCGAGATCTCGGCCCACCGCCTCACTGGGAGTAATACCGGAGATAACGCACGACCGGGAGGGCAGCTCCCGCCCTCCCGGTTCTTCTCTACGATTGTAGCTCGCCGGCGGGCTCAGCACGTGAGAGAGACGCGACCGCGGAGCCCCCGTGCGCGGACCGTGGAGCGGGTCAGTCTCCCTCGTCCAGCCGGATGCCCAGCTCCCGGAGCTGCGCCCCGTCCACCGGAGCCGGAGCGCCGGTCAGCAGACACACGGCCCGCTGCGTCTTCGGGAAGGCTATGGTCTCGCGTATGTCGTCGATGCCCTTCAGCACCATCACCAGCCGGTCGAACCCGAAGGCGATGCCGCCGTGCGGGGGAGGACCGTAGCGGAGGGCCCGCATGAGGAAACCGAAGCGTTCCTCCACCTTTTCTTCGCTGAAACCCAGGATCTCCAGAATACGCGTCTGCAGGCCGGGGTCGGAGACACGGATGCTGCCCCCGGCGATCTCCTGCCCGTTCATCACCAGGTCGTAGCTGCGCGTGCGCACCGCACCCGGGTCGCTCTCCAGCTTATCCACATCCTCGGGGAACGGCGCCGTGAACGGGTGATGCACGAAGGTCCACTCCCCGGTCCGCTCGTCCCGCTCGAAGGCCGGCGCCGAGACCACCCAGCATAGCGCGTCCTCGTCGGGGCCGATCAGGTCCAGCTCCCGCGCCAGCCGCAGGCGCAGATGGGAGAGAACCAGGTTACAGATGTAGCGGCTATCGGCCACGAAGAAGATGATGCTGCCATCGGGTGCCTCGAACCGTTCCCTGATCGCATTGATCTCGCCGTCGCCGAAGAACTTCGCCACGCCGCCCTCGGCCTGTCCGTCGCGGGTCTTCAACCACGCCAGCCCGCCGGCGCCCATCTGCCGGGCACACTCGACC
>JASFTU010000461.1:0-3101 GCA_050050635.1 Candidatus Brocadiaceae bacterium | reverse complement strand
CCGTAGGTCTGCTTGTAGCGCGCGACGAAGTTGCGGTGGCACAGCCGCCATATGAGCTGGCGCACGGCGTAGAGTTCGGCGGTCATCTCCTTCCAGGCGCCGAGGGAGAAGGGGCGCCGGCCGAAGGCTTCGTGGACTGTCTTGCTCGTACTCATCGGGTTATGAGGTTACCTGGTTCCGCGCGCCCCGGCGAGGACGGGGGTCCGCGGAGTCGGTGTGGGTCAGGCCCGCAGCTCCGGGCGCTCGGCGGCTTCGAGCCGCATTAGCTGGACCTCGAACTCATCCCTGAGCCGGTCCGCCAGTTCCGGCACGTCCGTCAGGAACGGCCCGTTCGGCGCGCGCTTGTCCAGCTCCAGCTCCCCCAGGAACCTGCCGTTGCTGCGCATGTTGAGATGCGCGGACCAACTGTGCAGCCCGGAGCGGTGCTGGTGGTCGGACGGCTCGGGGCGTTCGGACTTCCAGGTCAGCGACACGGGCGGGCCCCCGTTGGCGTGGAACCGCAGGGCGGCGAAGTCCAATCCCATCTGGTGGAACGCCGCGCCGGCAAGCTCCCACAACTGATCCACAGACGCGGCGCCGTCGAGCCGATGGATGGTCCTTTCCACGGAGACGCGCACGCTGGCGGAACGCCTGCGGGACTGGATGCTCTGCCAGAACTGCTTGAACAGGTCCAGAACCCGCAGCTTGCCCACCAGGCGGATGCAGACCGAGGCGGCCACGCACAGCAGCACCAGCACCAGGACCGCCAATTCCTTCGGTGCTTCGCTTATGAGCACCGCCGCCCCCCCGAGAACCGCGTAGGCCATGTACATCAGTATGACGACGCGTTGATGGCTCAGCCCCATCGACAGCAGGACGTGGTGGATGTGCTGTCGGTCCGCTGCGGAGACGGGGAGCTTGCGGGACCATCGCCGGAGGATGGCCAGTGTGGTGTCGAGCACCGGAATGCCCAGGGCCACGAACGGTATGAGCAGCGCCACGCCGCCCTCGGCGGTGCGGGCCCCGCGCAGCGACAGCGCGGCGACGAGATAGCCCAGAAGCATGCTGCCGGAGTCGCCCAGGAAGATCTTCGCCGGATGGAAGTTGAACAGGAGGAAACCCAGGATCGCGCCGATCAGGCAGGCCAGCAGAAGCATGGAGACGGCATTGTGAAGCAGCAGGCTGACCACGAAGAGGGCGATGCTGGCGAACAGGCACACGCCGGCCGCCAGCCCGTCCAGGCCGTCGGCCAGGTTCACCCCGTTCATGCAGCCGAGGAACCAGAACACGGCGATGGGGAAGCCGAAGATGCCCAGTTGCAGGGGGGCGCCGAACGGCGTGCTGACCACGTGCATGGCGTAGCCGCCGCCGATGGCTATGCTGGCGGCCAGGATCTGCAGCAGCAACTTGTAGGTGGCGCGGAGGCCGCGAACGTCGTCAATGACGCCCAGCAGCAGCGCCACCGCGCCTCCGGCGAGCAGCGCGCCGATCTCCCCCGGCGCCGTCTGAAGCCCATCCCACAGCGGGGTGGGGCCGATCCTGCGGCCCAGGAGGTCCAGAGCAAGCAGCGGGACCGAGAAGGCCACGAAGATGGCAATCCCCCCCAGCAGCGGAACCGCGCCGTTGTGCACCTTGCGGTAGCCGTCCGGCCTGTCCACCACTCCCAGGGCGGAAGCCGCGGTTCGCACCGCCCTGGTGGCCAGTATGGCCAGCGCGAAGGCGCTGGGGAACGCAACTAAGCAGGGGATTAGCATTTAGCCTTTATGGGCAGACCATCCCTCTCTGAGTTACAGGGCACTCGCCTCTGCAAACTCTTGTCAGAAAACGAGTTACGTCACACCACTTGTTGGAGACAGCCCGGCCATGACCGGCGACGGCGAACCGTCGCTGCCGTCGGTGCGGGGCCGGGGTCTGACGTATCCGCGCTTCAGTGCGAGTCCTCCGGCAGGGAAGGGGCCGTTCTGCCGCGTGATGTCCATCATCGGCGGGCAGCGTTCGGCCATTGGTCCTTTCCTTCCGTGCCGTAGCTGCGGGGCTCCTGGCCGCTGCTCAGTGCTCATCACTCTCCAGCACTTCGAGGCTCTCGACGGCGTCCGTGGGCAGTTCCACCGCCACCGAACGCCCGATGATCTCCACCGACACCACCAGCAGGAACTGGCGGGACTTCCGCATCAGGGTGCCTTTCGCTCCACGCAGCGGGCCTCTGGTGATGCGCACTGGTTCGCCGGGCCGGAGGTGCGGATGGGGATCTACGGGCAGGTCGCTCTCCACCAGCCGGCGTATGCTGTTGACCTCATGGTCCGGCACGATGGACGGCTGGCAGGGATCCGGCCCCACCAGCGTCACGACGCCCCTGGTATGCTGCACGGCGGGCAGTTGGCCCGGGCCGACGCGGACGAACAGGTAGCCGGGGAAGAGGGGCTTGCGCACCCACTTCTTCCTGTCGACCCACTGGCTCATCTCGCCCTTCAGCGGCAGGAAGTGCTCCACGTCCTTCTCTGCCAGGAAAGCGGCGACCTTCTTCTCGTGCCGGCTGCGCGTGTAGACGGCGTGCCACGACCTGTCGGATTGCTCGGTAGCCACGGCGGCTGCGGTCGTTGTCATGCCAGGTCCCTCCACCGCTACAGATTCAACTGGACGCTGGTGCCGGCTGCCTGCTTTGTCGGGTTTCCGTCCCCCGCAGGCCGATCCAGCACTGTCCTGTCGGATCCGGCCGACATCGCCCCGCGCAAGGCCCTGCCGCGGGGGCGCGGCGGCGCTGAACGGCTCCTTGTGCAACTGCTGTACCCTTGCGCGCAGTTCTGCTCTCAGCGCGCAAGATATCCTGCTGTGCGGCCAAATCGGGGCTACCCGTTCTGAGGTTCACCCGGCGCCCGAGAGCCGGCCCGTCGGCGGAGCGCCGGCGGGGCCGGGGCGGGCCGAGATGTTGAGAAAAACGGACATATGTGTTGAAGTACGTCCACACATCCGGTCCGCCCAAAGCGGACGCCTCGGCTGGGCGCCCGGCGGCGGGTCCGCCACCTGCCGTGGCCACCCGATGCGTCGCGGTCGGCGCTGTCAGGCGCATGGTTCGGGGCCTCGGGGCGTGGCCGGGGAGACATCCGAAGGCACTGCGGCGGCAA
>JASFTU010000460.1:0-3149 GCA_050050635.1 Candidatus Brocadiaceae bacterium | reverse complement strand
GATGACCGTCTCCGAGGTCGGACGGACCGCCAGGGGCTCCTCCAGTTCCTTGCCGCCGCCGTGGGTGACGACCGCCAGCTCCGGCGAGAAGCCCTCCACGTGCTCGGCTTCCTTCTGCAGGAACTCGAACGGGATGAACAGGGGGAAGTACGCGTTGACGTGGCCCGTCTCCTTGAAGCGGCGGTCGAGCTCGGCACGGATGGCCTCCCACAGCGCGTACCCGTACGGGCGGATGACCATGCATCCGCGCACGGGTGCATAGTCCGCCAACTCGGCCTGCTGGACGACCTCGTTATACCACCTGGAGTAGTCCTCGCTTCGTGGTGTGAGCCGTTGGGCCATTGATGTCCCTCAATCGATGCCGAGCTTCGCCTTGATCTCGCGCAGCAGCCTGGTGCCCGCCTGGATGTCCCGGATCTGTCTCTCGCCGCTGACCTCGCGTTCGATGGTCAGCGGACCGGTGTAGCCCAGCTCCATCAGTGTCGCCACGTAGCGTTCGATGTCCACGTCGCCCTCGCCGAGAGGCACTTCCTTCCCCCATTGCTGGCCGGGCCGGTCGCTCCAGACGGCGTCCTTGCAGTGGCAGCTCCTGACGTACGGGGCGACCTTCCGCAGGGCCTCCAGCGGTTCTCCGCTGCCGTAGAGGATCATGTTGGCGGGATCGAAGTTCACGAACACGTTATCCCGACCGACCGTCTCCAGCAGATGCAGCAGCGTATCGGCGGTCTCCTGGCCGGTTTCCAGGTTCATACTGAGCCCACGTTCCGCGCAGTAGTCGGCCGCATCGCCCACCCCGTCCGCGATCTGCGCGAACTCGGGCGATTGCCAGTCCTCGCTGACGAACCCGATGTGGATGCCGATGCCGGGAGCGCCGACCCAGGAGGCGAAGTCGGCGATCTGGCGCGTCTGCCCGATGCGCTCCTCGCGCGTCGCCGGGGGAACGAGTCCCACCGTCTCGCGCACGATGGGTATGGTATCGTAGCGGTCACCGGGGAAGCCGCAGAAGACCAGGAAAATGTCGATGTCTGCCTCGCCGAACTTCCGGGCGATCTCACGGGCTCCCTCCCGGGTGCGCTGTTCGGGCCCCGGCGTGTGAAGCTGCACGGAGTTGACGTTCAGGCCCAGAACCCGCTCAACAGCGGCGCCCAGGCCGGCGCCGGCCGACGTGAAGACTCCGATGGGCATCCTCTGCTCGCTCATCGTCTACCTCTGGAGGAAACGGAGCAGGAAGAGGCATCAATCTATTTCTCCCGCGGCGGGCTGTCAAGCCGACGCAGGGATCGGCTGGCCTCGGCGTCTGCGGCGGAGCCTGCAGCGGATGCACGCCGGGCCCCCGCGCTTGTTTTCGGGCGCGGCACAAGCGTAGAATACGTTGCTCAGTGTGCGTGCACCATGGAGGTGCAGGAGCCCCCGGATGTATGAAGGCAAGAGCGTTGTCCTGGTCATTCCCTGCCACAACGAGGAGCGCCAGATCGGGAAGGTTCTGAGGGGGATCCCGGAGTTCGTCGACTCGGTCATCGTGGTGGACGATGCCAGCACGGACGACACCGTCGAGATTGTTCGGCGCTATGCCGAGGAGGCGGAGGACGGCCGTCTGACGCTTCTCCGCCGTGACGGCAACGGCGGGCCCGGAGCGGCCGTCAGCACCGGCTACGCTGAGGCGTTGCGGCAGGGGATGGACGTGACCGCCGTGATGGACGGCGATGCGCAGATGGACCCGACGGATCTGGAGCGGCTGGTGGGGCCGGTGGCCCGCGGGGAGACCGACTACGCCAAGGGCAACCGGCTGTTCTATCGCGGCGCGTGGGAGACCATCCCCAGGCTCCGCTACCTGGGAAACGCCATCCTGTCCATGCTGACCAAGGTCGCCAGCGGCTACTGGCACATGGCCGACTCGCAGTCCGGCTACACGGCCATCAGCGAGGGGGCCTTGAGAACGGTGGACTTCAAGAGCCTGATCGGGGGATGGGCCTACACCAACGACCTGCTGGTCCGCCTGAACGTCTACAACATGCGCGTGATGGATGTCCCCGTCCGTCCCATCTACGACGTGGGGGAAGACTCGCACATGCGCATCTGGAAGGTTGCCCTGACCATGCCGTGGTGCCTGTTGCGGCTGTTCGTCTCCCGCATGTGGCAGAAGTACGTGATCCATGACTTCCACCCCCTCGTGCTGTTCTACCTGGTGGCGGCCGTGCTGGGACTGGTGGGGGCGGGCCTGCTGGTCCGCCTGCTGGTGCTCTGGGCGGACACCGGCTACATCATGCCCATGAATGCCCTCCTCTGGGTCTTCTGTACCGTCAGCTCCACCCAGTTCGCCCTCTTTGCCATGTGGTTTGACATGGACTTCAACCGCGAGTTGTGCATCCCCGCGCGCTACCAGGATCAATGACTTCTGAGAACGTCCCGCGCCAGACTCCCTCCACCCCTGCTGCCGTCCCGTCGGATACCCGGTGGGACTGGGTCCTGTGTGGCCTGCTGGTGCTGATACTGGCCTTCTACTACGGCCTGCTCCAGAACGGGCAGTGGGTGCCCGTGTCCGATTCGGACGGCTACATCGCCGTGGCCCGCAACATCGTCGTCGGAAAGGGCATGCGCTTCAATGGCTATCCTGCCAGGCGTATGCCACCCGGCTGGCCGTACGCAGTGGCGGCGGCCATGGGGGTTTCGGGTTCCTTTCGGTTCCTGAACCTGCTGCCGATGACCATGTTCCTGGGTGCGATGGCGCTGGGCTACCGGATCGTCCGGCGGCTCGTCCGTCCACCCGTCGCCTTCGCCGTGGTGCTGGCGAGCGGCATCATCTCCTGGCAGTATCACCTCACCTACATGCTGCACAGCGAGGGTCTGTTCTGCCTGGCATGCGCTGCGGCGATCCTGCTCGCGCTCCAGATCGGCGAGGGACGTACTCTCGGCTGGCGGCTGCCCGTGGTACTCATAGCGTGCGCTGTCGCGGTCATCAGCCGCTGGCCCGGCGTTCTGGCGTGCCTGGTGGTCGCCGCCGCGTTGCTGAGCGGCGAGGCCGCTCCGCGCCCCAACCGGAAGTGGTTCTGTGCGGCCGCCACGCTGGCACTCGGTGTCGGGATGTTCTGCCTGGTCTGGTTCGGCGTGAAGGGCGGCTGGTTCGCGGGTCCCGGAGAGCCGCCGCCCCG
>JASFTU010000459.1:0-3150 GCA_050050635.1 Candidatus Brocadiaceae bacterium | reverse complement strand
GTCCATCTCGATCAGGTGGCTGGCCTGGCGGCGGGCGATGCCGCCGGTGCCGATAACGCCCACTCTCACAAGCTCTGGCATGCTCCGGGGCTCCGACAAATGGTGCTGGTTGACAGGGGAGAGCAAAACCGTAACCTAAGCCCTGCCGGTTGTCAAAGCGAGCGGTCACAACTCGGAGGAGCTATGGGGATCGGGTTCCACGGGCAGGTCCAGGACGGGCCCCAGGTGCGGGCGGGCTTCATCGGCTGCGGCAGCCACGCCTTCCGCAACATCTACCCGACCTTCCAGTTCACGCCGGTGGACCTGGTGGCTACCTGCGATCTGCAGGTGGAGAAGGCGCGCGCCTTCGCCGCACAGTTTGGGGCGGGGAGCGCCTACGCCGACTTCCGAGAGATGCTGGACGACGAGGACCTGGACGCGGTCTTCATCGTGACCGGCTACGACGAGGCGGGCCGCCCTCTCTACCCGAGGCTGGCCGTCGAGTGCCTGCAGGCGGGCTGCCACGTCTGGATCGAGAAGCCTCCGGCGGCGAGCTGCCGGGAGATCGACAGTATGCGGGATGCCGCCCGCGAGGCGGGCAGACACGTGATGGTCGGCTTCAAGAAGATGTTCGTGCCCGCCAACGAGAAAGCCGCGCAGCTGATGCGGGAGGAGGGCTTCGGCGCCCTTTCCCTTATCGGCCTGCATTACCCCCAGTTCGTGCCAGAGGCAGGCGCCTTGCGTGCCTACCTGGAGGGGGAACGCGTCGACTCGGCCGTCGGCTTTCTGGATCATCTCTGCCATCCCGTCTCGCTGCTGCTTCACCTGGCCGGCGTGCCGGCGACCGTCTTCTACGAAAGGAGCGCGGGCGGAGGCGGCTTCGCCGTGTTTCGCTACGCCTCCGGCGCAGTGGCCAGCCTGTGCCTGGTCCACGGCGCTTCCGCCAACATGGGCATGGAACGGACGGTCATCATCGGCGACGGCGGCGGGCATGTCGTGGTGGAGAACAACCTGCGCCTCTACGTACACCGCTCGCCGTCCCACCGCTACGGCGCCAGCCCTGACTACTATGGCGGCGGACCGGAGGACGCCAGCGCGGTCTGGGAGCCGGAATTCTCCCTCGGCCAGCTCTACAACAAGGGGCTGTTCCTGCTCGGCTACTACGGCGAGGTCAACGAGTTCGCCCGCTCCGTCCTGGAGGATCGTCCCCCGCGCAAGGGCACGCTGGAGCAGGCATGGCAGGCCACCCGCATCTTCGAGGCATTCGCCGAGGGGCCGGGCAAGGTCACCCCCCTGGCGAAGTAAAGGCCGCCGCGGCCTCAGCCCGTCATCTGGCCGGTGAGGAAGCCGTAGCCGCGATAGCCGAAGAACAGGGCGAACGCGATCAGCCCCACGGCGCAGACGCCCACGATCCAGCGGTAGGCGGCGTCGCTGAGGAACCAGCGACCCCGGTGCAGCGACTCGCTGATGGCCCCGTACCAGGCCAGGTCCGCCAGCACGTGCCCGCCGTAGAAGACCACCAGCCCCGGCAGGGCGAACTTCGCCGCCTCCGAGAGCAGACCCAGCCCCACCGTGCCCCACCAGAGGACGAAGTAGGGGTTCGACACGGAGGTGGCCGCGCCGGCCCCCACCACACGGGCGACGCTGAGATTGGCCGTCGGCCCCTCCGGATCATCGGCCTTCGGCAGCTCCAACTCCGGCGCGGCCCGCAGCATCAGCGCCCCCATCCCCAGCAGGACGGCCCCGCCGGCCACCCCCACGGCTCCCACGAAGCTCGGCCGCGCGAGCACCCGGCCCAGGCCCAACACCAGGGCCGCCACCAGCGGCACCTCCACCACCGCGTGGCCCGCCACGATGGCCGGCCCCACCCAGCGCCCCTGCTGGGGGGTCCACCGCACGGTGGCGAAAAGCACCGGCCCCGGCATCAATGCCCCGGAAAGGGCCGTCAAGAACGCCGCTCCGAATAGCTGAAGCAGATTCACGGCTCCACGCGTCGCACCAAGTGAAGGCGAACCCCGATTATAGGCCCCGCCTCGGCGGCCGGACAACGGCACGGCCCTGACCACGACGGCACGACGAGCACCACGGAACGGCAAACAAGCGGGAGAAGGGTACGGCGGCAACGGCGAAACCTGACCGCACAGACCGCAGGGAACGCGGAGAACGGCGGAGGGCGAGGTACGGACGACAACAGCATCCACGACGAACCTTGTCCGTGTGTGGCAGGAACCTGAAGAACAGGCGGGAGACTCAACGGCAGCCCACGGATCACCGATCACTCACCGCTGCCTCTGCTCCCTGCTCCCGGCTGCTCGCCCACTGGTCACTGACCACATGGCCCGTGGGCTAATCCGCGTTGACAGGGCGAAGATGCGTTCCTATAATCGGGAAGTGGCCGGCCGGTGCGCCGGGGGAGACGGGCGGCGCCGCCGGCCCAGTCCCCGCCGGGAGGGCTGGCGGGGACGATCCGCCAATGGGGGCGGGCAACTTACCCTCCTGTGGAAGGAGCCGGGTATGTGTCCCGAAGAAGTGAGCTGTGCGGAGGACCTGTTCTGCGGGGTCAACAAGGTGGCAGATCCTGAGCAGATGACGGACCTGGAAAAGAAGCACCTGCCGGTCATCGACTGCCCGGACCAGGTGCAGGCGGGGGAGTGCTTCGAGGTCACCATCGAGGTGGGCCGCCACCTGGAACATCCGAAGGAGCGCGGCCACTACATCCATTTCGTCGAACTCTACGCCGACGAAACCTACCTGGGCAGACAGGATTTCACGCCGGTGACGACCTGCCCGGTCGCGAAGTTCTGCGTGCAACTGGAGCACATCCACAAGCAGTTGCGCGCCTTCGAATTCTGCAACCTGCACGGGGTGTGGGAGGGCGATAAGGTCGTAACCGTCGAGGGCTGAAGGGGACCGTCGTGCTCCTTTGACGGAGCCGACGAATCTGGATAGTATTGGGGCTTCGGTCGGCAGTGGAACGTTCCCGTCTAAGTAACTCTTTGCTTGCGAGGATGCAATGATTGCACGTGTGACGGAGGATTGCATCGCCTGCGGCCTGTGCGTAGACACCTGCCCCGAGGTCTTCGAGATGGGCGACGAATTCGCCGAACTCATCGTGGACGAAATCCCCGAGGAGTATGAAGAGGCCGCCCAGATGGCGGCCGAGGAGTGCCC
>JASFTU010000458.1:0-3157 GCA_050050635.1 Candidatus Brocadiaceae bacterium | reverse complement strand
GCCAGCTTCCTCTCTACCAGCCAGCTGAAGCCCTGTAGCGCCATACCGGTCGGCTCGTCTCAGGGGTACAACTCGTGGAACGCGCGCTCCAATTCCTCCAGGGGCAGTCCCATCACCGTCGTGGGATGTCCGTCGAGATGGACCACGTTCGGGTCGTCCGGCTGCAGCTCGTAAGCACCCGCCCTGTCCAGAGCGCCGGGCCGGTCGGCCAGCCGCTCCAGCTCCGCGTCGCTCATCTGTCGCATCTGTAAAGTGGCGGCAACGCAGCCCGACACCTCGCGCCCGTCGGGTGCCACGAGGCACAGCCCGGTGAGCACGTCGTGCGGAGATCGGGTCAACCTGCGCAGTATCCGCACGGCGTCGGCGCGATCCACCGGCTTGCCGATCACGCCCTCCCGGCAGGCGACGACCGTGTCAGCGCCGATGACCAGTGCGTCGGGCCGCACGCGCGCGACCGCTCGCGCCTTCGCCTCTGCCGCCTCCAGCACCAGTTCACGCGGAGTCTGCGCGTGGATGGCGGCCTCGTCAACCTGAGGCCGAACGACCTCGAAGTCCGTCACCAACCGGCTGAGGAGCCGACGGCGGGTCGTGGAGCGGCTCGCCAGGACGATGGGTACCGGGCTCTCAATCACTTTCGGCGGGCTCGGTCTGCCGTTGTTCGTCCTCCTCGGCCGATGGCCCCTCCGCCGGAGCATCCTCGGTGACATCCCTCGGGCCTCGCCCCTCCGATGCGGGCTCGGCCTGCACGACGCTCGCATCCTCTCCCTCCGGCGTCTGAGCCTGCGCTTCCAGTCTCTCCTCCAGCGCTCTGATCCGGGCCCGACAGGACTCGGCCCACCGCCCCTGCGACGGCGCGGCCTCCAGGGCCTTCCGGTATGCCCTGAGGCCGAGGCGGCCCCGCCCCGCCCTCTTGTAGTGCCCCGCCAGCTCGGCCCAAACCACCATGGGCAGGGGATTGAAGCGCTCCGCGTTGTTCATCAGGTACACCCGCCCCGTTTCTCCTGTGAGGACCCGGTTGTCGGTGGAGCGAAACGCGTTCCCCTCGGAGACCAGGAGCAGCTCAACCTGCGGAAGAGCCGAGTTCCGGTAGATGGGGAGGGTCCGGGTGTAGTCCTCCAGCACGGCATCCGGCCGCTTCGTCATCAGGTACTGCCAGTAGCACAGCACTCGCGGACCGTCCTGCTGGCGGCGTGCCGCCTCCCCCAGCACCCACAGGGCGTCATCAGACCACCTGCTGTCCGGATGCTCCTTTGCCAGCGACTCCAGTGCCCTGACACGCTCTGTCGGCTCCATCGCCTGTGTGAAGGCGCGCTGGAAGATCGTCTCCGGCTCGTCTCGCGCATCATCCTCAGCCGCGCTGAGGGGTGTCAGCGCCGCACACGCGGTGACCAGGAAGATTGCTGCCGCTCGCCAGTGCATTTTCCGGGGGGGACAAGCGCTCCCGACTCAGCATACTCGGTCAACTGCTCGTGCGGCCGGAACCCTCCGTGCGCCCGGCCGTTACCAGCAGCGCCACCTCACCAGAGGCCACCCCTACTGTATCATACAGCGGTGCATTCATCAACGAGTGCGGGGGCCGCCTGAGCGCACTCCGTCTTGACCCTCCTGGAACGGGTCGGATATCATACCTTGCTGCGATGAAGGTCGGCTACGCCAACGCCTGGTTGCTCGCCCTCACATTGGGCGCCTTCCTGGTCGGCTGTGCCGGGGTGCCGGATACAACCGGCCGCGGCAGGCCCGGCTGGGTCGGCTCCGAGGCCGCTCGAGGCGCTGAGTTCGTCTCTGCGATCGGTTACGCGACCCCGGACGCCGAAGATCCGGACGAGCGGGCGGACCTGAAGGCCCGGCAGGCATTCGCGGCGGCAGTCTCCGACCGTGTCACCAGCGACGTGACGGCATTCCTCCGGGAGCAAGAGTGGGCCCCCGCGCCCGACGACCCCTTGACGGCGCAGTTCCGCACCAATCTTGCCTCGGAGGTATCGGCTGCCCTCCTCCGGCAAACGGCTCCGACGGAAACCTGGCACGAGCCGGACGGCGGCGTCTACGTTCTCTACCGGGTCCCCGTGGAAGGGCTCAATGAGAGGATCCTTGCCAGGGGCGGACAACTCCTTGCGCACCAGAACCCGTTCGCCAGAGAACAGGACAGAGTAGTGGAAGGCCTCAGGGCTTTCCTCGCCGCGCGAACCAGAGAGCAGCGCCTGGATGCGGCCCGGGTCAGACCCCGGGGGCCGGAAGTGGCCGAGACCGACCTGCCGCCGGAATGGCTGGAGACCGGTCGGCACCCGGACTTCCCGGCCGATCGCTTCGTGACGGCCATCGGGCTCGGACAGGATCCGGAAGTGGCGCTGGAGGACGCACGAAATGAACTGACCAGGCAATTGACCAGGCGCCTGCTGGAGCTTTACGTCCGGCTGCGTTCCCGGGGCAGTGAAGACGCGCTGGGCCGGGACCTGCGCGCACTCGGGGATATCCGCCCTCGCTTTGGTGCGGAGGATCTCGTCGCAACCCGGATAGTGGCCGAGTGGCATCATCCAGTGACCGAGACCCACTTCGCGCTGGCCGCACTCGACCGCAGGGCCGCTGACATCATCCTTCGGCGTCGCATCCGAGAGAGCCTCGAGAGCAGCGCCAGCCTCGCGGCATCGGCCGCCAATAACGAGAAGGCGGAGAACTGGCGAGCCGCGCTCGGCGAGTACCTGGAGGCACTGAGAGCGGCTCAGCGCGCGGCGTTGTTGCAGGTGAAGGCGTGGGTGCTCGCGCCGGAGGCAGAGGTAGCGGACCTTTCGCGGACCCGGGCCGAGCCGCTTGTAGTTCCGCTCCGGGGGAACCTGGCCGGGCTGCTTGCGCGGCTGGACGTCGTGAAGGTAACAGGGAGGGATCAGTGGCTGCCGCGCACGGCCGTACCGCACCAACCCTTCGTCGTGAAGGTGACTGCCGGCCCGGAGGCGGCGCCGGTCAGCAATGTGCCCGTCCGGTTCTGCGCAGCCGGCGTCGGCGGGCGTTTGCTGGCCCGGGGGGCAACGGACGCCGGGGGAGTGACCACCTGGCGACCCGATGGCCGCCTGCCCGGCGCACCCGGCGGGGGATCGATAGCGGCCGCGCTCGACCTGCAGGAAATGGCGCCCGAACTCGATCTTTCGGATCTGGACGTTCCCCG
>JASFTU010000457.1:0-3159 GCA_050050635.1 Candidatus Brocadiaceae bacterium | reverse complement strand
TTCTCCCGGGCAGCCCACAGTATGGTGAGACCGTCCGGGCCGGCACCCACTATGGCGTAGGTCTCGCCGCCCTCCGGCTGCACCAGATTCTCCACCACGTGCAGCCCGATGGCCGTGGGTTCACACAGCGCGGCCTCAGCGAAGCCTACCGAGTCGCCGATGGGATGCACCTGGCTGGCATGGACGACGTAGTAGTCGCACAGGCAGCCCGGTTCGCCGTGAGAGGCGGCGAAGCGCACGCTGGGGCAGACGTTGGTCTCTCCCTTCCTGCACCACTCGCAGTTGCCGCACGGTCTGTCCGGTGCACAGGCCGCCCTGTCCCCCACTTCGATATCCGCGACCTGGCTGCCGACGGCGGCCACTTCGCCGGAGAACTCATGGCCCAGCACGTAGGGGTAGCTGGTCTCGGCCTGGAGTTCTCCCCGGAAGATGGCGACATCGGATCCGCAGATGCCAACGGCTCGCACTCGGATCAGGACCTCCTCGGGCCCCGGCTCGGGCACGGGAGCTTCTCGAACGTCGATCTGCGAGGGTCCGACCAGTTGGGCCGAGCGCATGGTTTGTGGCATTTTCTCCATCTCCGCCGGGAGGGGACGGCGTTGCCGATGCTATCCAGGGCCGGTTGCCTTTGCAAGGCAGTGTGCGGTCGGCCGGGCGGCAAAGCGTCTCATTCTGAGTCACGCGATGTGAGCCCCCGGGTTGTGGCGCCAGGAATAATCGCCTGTAACAGCTTGCTAAATAGAGACTTAGAGGAATAGCTGGCAATGGCCATCCGGCCTGTTGTAGTAGTGGCATATGCTTTGCACCTTCTATGGGCGAGCGCAAAGCGTCGTATTCCCACATTCCCAGGAGGTGTTTTTCATGAAACGTTTCCTCACTAAGGTTTGGCTGGCGCTGCGATCCGAGAAGGGTCAGAGCCTGGTTGAGTACGCTCTGATTCTTGCTCTGGTGGCCATCGTCGTGATCACAGCCCTGACCGCCCTCGGCGGGCAGGCCGAGAACGCGATGGACGAGGTCGCCACCGAGATCGGCAACGTCACCAGCTAAGAAGGCCACTGTGTGAAGGGCCCGTCTGGCACCAGCGGGACGGGCCCTCGCACTACGTACCAGATCGGTCCAGGCACTACGGGCAAATCAGCCGCCCTCGTGTGTCCGTGCCGCGGGCTGCCTCACCAACGAAGGAGACGCTCGTGGCCTCTGTCCTTCGAAAACTTCGCCGAAGGCTCCTGTCCCGCGACGGTCAGGGCGTCGTCGAGTATGCACTCATCCTCTGTCTGGTGACCATGGTTGTCGTAGCCGCCATGACGGCGCTGGGCGAGAGCGTGCCCGAACCGCTCAACGAGGTGAGTGTCACCCTGGAAGACGGCGGCTCGCCCGAGGGGTGAGAGCGGCTCCTCGAGTCATCCTCGGCCTGCGGACAGCTCAGGGCAGGGCATCCTGCATGGAGTAGAGACCGGGTGGTTTCTCCACCAGGAACCGCGCGGCCTGGAGGGCTCCCCGTGCGAAGACGTCCCGACTGCTGGCCCGGTGTGTAAGCTCCAGCCTCTCCCCTTCTCCGGCAAAGAGCACCGTGTGCTCGCCGACGATGTCCCCCGCGCGGATCGCATGCACGCCCACCTCCTCCGACGGTCGTGGACCGACCCTACCCTCGCGACCGTGGCGCAGCACGCCGGCATCCCTGTTCAGGGCAACGCATATTACACGCGCCAGCTCCAGCGCCGTCCCGCTCGGGGCATCCCGCTTCCGACGGTGATGGGCCTCGGTGATTTCCACGTCATAGCCCGCCGGGAGAGTCCTGGCTGCCCAGTCCACCAGGCGCAGGAGCAGATTGATCCCTACCGACATGTTGGCGGCGATGAGGATCGCAACCTGAGCAGCCGCCTCGGTCTCGATCTTCTGCCGGTGTTCGGCAGAGAGTCCCGTGGTCCCGATGACGACGGGAACACCCCTCTCAGCGCAGTCACTGACACGCCGCATGGTGGCCTCCGGCGTGCTGAAGTCCACCAGCACGTCCGGCTTTCCCTGGAGCTCGGCTGTCAGCGGGACGCCCTGCTCCTCGATGCCGGCGACTATGCCGGCATCCTTGCCCAGGTCCGGGTGGTCCGCTCTCTCAAGAGCTGAGTCCAGGGCCAGGTCATCGGCCAGAGCGATCAGGGCGATCACACGCCTGCCCATGGCGCCGGCCGCGCCGTTCACCGCGATCTTCATCTGTTTGCCTCCCCGGGGATCATCGCCTTCTCCGCGCCGTCCAGGTCGTGTGAACCAACCGATGGAGAGGGCTATAATAGGCCATCGGGTCGCCGACCGCAATACCTCCGCAAGAACACGGGCCATGCGTCCGAAAGCTCCGGATGTCCGTCGTGTCTGCGTGCGCTCGCCCAACTGGGTGGGCGACGTCGTGATGGCGACGCCCGCCCTCCGTGCGGTCCGCGAGGGCCTGCCGGACTCGCACTTCACGCTGGTGATCCGCCGTCGCGTGGAGCCCATCATCCGGGGTGCACCGTGGTTCGACGAGGTGATTGTCTATGAACCGGAGGAGCGGTGGGCTCCGCGGGAGTTCCTGCGTTGCGCGCTTAGGCTGAGGGATTCCGGTCACGATCTGGGGATCATCCTGCCCAACTCGTTCAGTTCGGCGCTCATGTTCCGCCTGGGTGGCGTCCGGCACCGGCTGGGATACAAGAGGGACTGCCGCTCGCCCCTGCTGACGGACGCCGTAGCCCGCCCGTCCGAAGGCGGGCGCTTCAAGCCAACCTACATGGTGGACTACTACCTGGCGCTGGCCCAGCGCGCGGGCCTCCCGACGGGCGAGAGACACATGGAGCTGTTTTACAGCGACGAAGACGCGGCGCGCGCCGTCGAAGTTCTGGTGGGCCGGGGAGTTGACCCGGACGGAGAGCTGTTCCTTCTGCACCCGGGGGCGGGCTACGGGCCATCGAAGCGCTGGCCGCAGGAGCATTTTGCGCGGCTGGCCGAGATGCTGCAGGCGGACTGGGGTGCCCAGGTCGCCGTAATCGGCGGGCCGGGCGAGATCGAGACCGCCCAGGCCATACGGGGGCGCTCTGGCGCCGAGATCTCTGACCTCACGGCCAGCGGCATAGACCTGCACTTGCTGAAGTGTGTTGTGGCCCGGAGCGCCTTGATGGTGACGACAGACTCGGG
>JASFTU010000456.1:0-3169 GCA_050050635.1 Candidatus Brocadiaceae bacterium | reverse complement strand
CCGTCCGGGCCAGATCGTCCAGGTGGGGCGACGTCTCCTTGCCGTAGCCGTAACAGCCGAGGTGGTCCGGGCGCAGGGAGTCCACCGTGAGCAGTATCACGTTCGGCCTGTCGTCGGCGCCGCTCATTCCATGTAGCCGAGCTGTTTCAGCCGCTCCATCAGGCGCCGCTCTTCCGCCTCATCCGCCTCGCGCGGCTCGGCCCGCCCGAAGAGCTCCGACAGAACGCAGTTCACGTAATCGTCCACGCTGTCGAAGGCGCCGCTGTTGTTCACCAGCTCCTCGATCCGGCGGTAGAGCTCCGGGTCGAGGACGACTTTCCTCTCAGACATCTCCTTCTCCCTCTTCCGTCTTCAGTTCAGTCCAGGAGCAGGCGCAGCAGCCGACGCCGCAGGCCGGCGGGCAGGACTGTCCTGACGATCCGGCGCAGCAGAGAACGCACGCCACCTCCCGCGCCGCTTTCCAACAAATCAGGCTTCCAGGCCGGCTCCCTTTCCGGGTCGAGGCCCCGCAGAGGGAGCGTCTCCAGCGCCCTCTGCCGGCCGCGGATGACGGCCCGCTGTATCTCCACCCGCCGCCGACTCTCGGCATCGGGCGCGGCCGTGCCCGGGTGATAGCCGTGATAGACGAACTTCTCCGGATGCCACTGCACGCACAGCCCCAGGTTCTGCAGGCGGACCGCCGTGTCCCGGCCCACGGAGCTGTAGCCCCGCCACAGCGGATGCTCGTCGTACCCATTGATGGCCTCCAGCCATCTCTTCCGCACGCTGAGACACGCGCCGTAGTTGTCCGGATACTCGATCCGGCCCACCTCCCGCACGCTCTCGATCGTTCGCGCCACGGGGTCGTCCGTCGGTGGCTCATCGATCCGGTGGAAGTACAGGACAAGCTCCTCCACCTGCTCGTGTCGCCGGATGATCTCCTCCAGGAAGTCCTCCTCGAAGAGCACGTCCGCGTCGGGGACGACGATCAGGTCTCCCCGGGCGCGTCGGACTCCCTCGTTCACGCATGCCCCGATGACGTGCTCGTTCTCGGCCCCGGAATGGGCGTTCCCCAGCGCGACGACCTGCGCGTTTTCACGCCCCTCGGCGAGTGCGCGCGCCCGGGGGCGCACGGCCGCGTAGTACTCCACGAAGATCACTTCGTACCGGTCCTCGGGGACGGTCTGGTCGAACGCGCACGCAAGCGCGTCGAAGTTTTCCCGGAACGAGGCATCCCAGCAGATCACGGACACGTACCCGATGCGGGGCACCCTCACCACGTTCTCCCCGACTGCCCCCGTTCGGTCACCCATCGTCTCCGCCCTCCGGAGCGTGTTCAGCGCGCCTCCGCGCCCGTTCTTCGAGCTTCTCCTCATAGACTCTCAGGTAGCGGCCCGTCATCAGTCGGTAGTCGAACTCGCTTTCCGCAACGGCCCGGCATTCCGAACTCATCCGATCGCGGACCTCTGTGTCGGTCAGCAAGGTGTGGAGGTTCCGGGCCAGTTCCCGAACGTCGAACGGGCGGGCAAGCAGTCCCGTCCGGCCGTGACGGACGATTCCCGGGATCGCCGTCGTCCGGAAGGCCACCGCCGGCAGGCCGCACGCCGCGCTCTCGGCGAAGACCAACCCGAAGCTTTCCGCGCGCGACGGGCCGACGAAGACGTCCGCCGCAGAGTAGGCCGCCGCAAGCAGCCGGTCACTGTGGACCATCCCGAGGTCCAGCACGGGCCAGTCGAGGTCGGCCGTCAACCCCTCGGCCCTCTCGCCCACCGTCATCAGGCGCACGTCGGCCAGCCCACCGGCCCCACGCAGGTGAGAGAGCGCCCCCAGGAGCAGGTCGCCGCCCTTCAGCCTGTCGGCCACGTTGTGCGCCGCGAAGAGGATGACCTTCTCCTCCTCTCGCAGACCCAGCGAGGCGCGGGCGGCCGCCCTGTCCACCGGCCGGAAGGTCCTCAGGTCGACGCCGTTGGGGATGGCGTGGACTCGGAAGCGGGCCATCAGCGGAGATGCCTGCACCTGCCGGCGCAGCCACTCCGACGGCGTGACGATCACCGGGTTGATCCGGGAGTATATCAGGCGCTTCGCGCGGAATACCAGCGCGCTGTGGTCAACGCGGGAGGTGGGATAGCTCCGCAGGTGCACGCACTGTCCGCAGCCGGTGAGCCACCGAGTGCACTCCATCGGATGCACGCAGCCCCCGGTGAGCGGCCACATGTCCGGCAGCCGCCACAGAAGAGGGGCGAACCGCTCCAGGCGCGGCAGCGCCCAGAGCGAGAACCTGTGCCCGTGCAGGTTGCGCAGGTTGATGATGTCCGCCCGACGATAGGGCGTCGGGTCGAAGAAGAACGTCTGGGGCGCCAGCAGGCCGTCCAGACCCGTCCAGGCCTCCGCCTTCCGGTTCAGCCAGTGGGCGGCTCGCCAGAGGCATGAGCCACCGCCGAGGCGGTGGACTCCCTTCTCCGGCACGGGCCCGTCGAACGTCAGCATGCGCGAGCGATGGCCCTCTTCCCGCAGACCCACGTGGAGCCACCAGAGGGCGCGCGAGGCGCCTCCGGCCAACCCCGTCGTGTTGATGTGCAGTACGTTCATCTGCCCTTGACCAGTCTTCCGGCCTTCCGCCCGGCCCGCAGAAGCAGTAATCCGAGCAGTTCCGGATGCACGCCGCTGTAGCAAAGCATTCGCCGGAGCACCCGTCCCCACCGGCTCAGCCGACCGAGCCCCTCCAGCCGGCTGTGGAGAATGACCGACAGCAACCGGCCCCGCAGCAGGCGGACCTTCTCGACTCCCAGGTCCCTCTGCTTGGCCCAGCTCAGTACGGCCGAGAGGCAGTTACAGATCGCCTCCGACCAGAGCGGGTTACCCGGAGTGGAGACGTTCTCCGCGTGGCGGCGGCGCACGGCGATCGGCTCTTCGACGCTGCCCGGCACGAGCCGGCATGAGGCGGCCATCCTGAGGTAGAGGGACGTGTCCTCGGCGTAACGCAGCTCCTCGTCGAACAAACCCGCCCGGTGGAACGCACGCCGTCGGACGGTGATGCCGTCGGTGCAGAACCAGCCCCGGTTCTCGCACAGCAGCGTCCGGAACAGCTCGTCCGGGGCCACCCCGCCCTCGATCGTCGTCACGTCCGGCCGCACGCCGGACATGGGAACGTGCTCGGCCTCCCACCGCGTCTCGACCGCCCCGTAGACGC
>JASFTU010000455.1:0-3171 GCA_050050635.1 Candidatus Brocadiaceae bacterium | reverse complement strand
GCCGGGGGCGCCTCACCCTCGGCCAGCGCATGGGCGTCGCGCACGTCGGTGCGCGAGAACGTCGCCAGTTCCCTGAGCGTCTCCTGGTCCGCGGCGTAGGCACCGGCGCACAGCAGCGCCACAGCCGCCAGCATGACAATCGGCAAAGTAGACATCGTGACCCGTCCTCCTGCTGAGTGCATTCCATTTCCCCCGATCGATGGGCACGCCAACCCGGGCAGCCGGCCGGAGTGTCAGGTCGCCGGACGAGCGTCCTGCCCCAACCCGACGCGAGGCTCCGGCGACCGACCACTCCTACCGCCCCACCGGCGGCTTGTCAAGGCAAACCGGCGTTCTGCCCCTGCCTCTTCCCACGGGGGGCTGCATGGGAGCGGAGGGATCGCGGCTCAGTGCCCCGCCGGCTACGCCCGGATGGGGCAGTACGCCGAGCAGGTCCACCAGGTTGGGGTGCGGCGAGCTGCGAAGGCCGGGTGGCTGCTCCGCCGTCCGGGGAGCAACGCCGTTCGTGCCTCCCGCGTATCCTCTGCTTTCCGGTCGCCCCCATCATGTAGCTGAGCGGCCACCGCCTCACGCAGGCGGAGTACCTCAACTACACGGTCCAGACCGGCAACGCGGATCTGAAGCAGCGGGTCAAGGTGACCGGCAACAACCTGCAGCCTGCGGTGATCAGCTGCTTCCGACGGGTGCCTGCGTTCGGGTTCGAGCGAGAGGACCACACCTCAAAGGTGCTCATCGAACCGAACCCGCGGGCCAGTGCCGCCGGCGAGGAAGGCGCGGAGGGGGACCGCGTGGTGGCGATAACACCCCCGGCGAGCTTCACGAGGAAGGACCTGGGGCGCGACGAAGAAGGCCTCAGGGTAGTCATCACTCCTACGATCGGTACGGAGATGATAACGGCGGCCGTCAGCATTGCGGCGAATACGGTCACTGGGTTCGATGAGCTGGACATGCCCATTGTCTCCGAACAGGACTACGAGACTGTCGTGACTCTGCAGGATCGACGGCCCCTGCACCTCGGCACCATCGAGCGCTCCGTGGTTGTCAACTACCGGCGTGGGTTGCCGCTGCTGCGCGACATTCCCATTCTCAAGCCGCTCTTCAGCGTGAGGGGTAAGCGCGCGGAGAGGTCCAGCCTGTACATCGTGGCTACTCCATGCTTCTGTAACCAGGCGGTCTACCGGAAGCTACGGACCACTGAAGAGGGCGCCGCGCTCAAGATCGACGAGATAGAACTGCCGCGGTACATCGAAAGGAGAATGCTACCGGAAGTCCCGGAGGCGGATTGAGAACTGTGCTGCGCGGACAATGCTGTTCGGGACTCCCGGTGCTCCTCGAGGCAGACGAGCCTGGGGAGCGGAGTTGCCATCAGGGCGCCGAACTGGTGGAGATGCTGGTGGAATACAGCACGAGGAGATGCCAGTTGACCCGATCCGGGCGGCCCGGCCCCGGCCGCCCACGGCCTTGTCCGGTGGCCTCCTTGCTGCTGCAATCTGAGTCGGTCCGCGCACGGAGGGCCCCCGGGTGAAGATCCGCGCCAAGCTCCTCATACTCCTTCTGGCCATCGCGTTGGTGCCTCTGGTAGCGAGCGCGGCACTTCAGTATGTCTGCACGCGGCAACTGGGCGCCCACCTGGCCTCGGGCACACGCCAGATCCTGACCGACTCGGCTCAACGCCACCTGCAGCAGTTGGTGGACGAGTATGGGGCACGGCTCCGCCGGGAGCGGCAGGTGCTGGAGCTCGCCCTGCGGCTCCAGGCGCGCGCGGTCGAGCGCCGCCTGGCGGCCGATCCCCCGTCGCCACGCCGGTTGTTCCACGACAGAGACTACGTGGAAGGCATAGACCTGCCCGAGGGCATGGGGCCGTCCCGGGTGCACATGCGCGTCGGGCCCGACCAGGAACCGACGCCGCTCTCGGTCACCTATCGCGATCAGGTGTACTTCGTCGTCGCCGGCATCCCCGAGGAGAGCATCGCCGACGACCTGGCGCGCCTATCGACGATGCCGGAGGTCTGCCGGTTGCTCCACGAGGGCAACCCCGAAGTTATATGGTGGTATACGGCGCTCGACGTCGGCTTCCACACCTGCTACCCCGGTCACGGCGGCTATCCGGCCGAGTACGATCCACGCCCGCGTGACTGGTACGCTTTGGCCAAGCGGGCCGGCAGAATCGTCTGGCCCGCCCCTTACGTGGACGTATCCACCCGGACGGTGGTGCTTACGCTGTCGATGCCCGTGCATCGGCCGGACGGCTCCTTCGCCGGCGTTACGGCGATTGACGTGCCCCTGACGAGCATTCTCGGGAGGTGTGAGCTCCCGCCCGAATGGTCCGAAGAGGCGGCGGTGATGTTCGTCCAGCCGCCGGCGGCGGGCGCCGAGGACGAAGGGAAGCTCCAGATACTCGTCCAGAGAAGCTATCAGGAGCTGCGGCTGGACTGGCAGGCGCTGGTCGAACTGCAGTACCTGGAGTCGAGCGACCGCAGCGAACTCGCCGCGCTGGTGGCCGACGCTACGGCGAACAAGGCCGGCGTGCGCAAGATGCACTACGACGGGGGAGAAGCCCTCTGGGCGTACGGCGGCGGACCCGAGCAGCCCTTCCCGGTCGTCGTGGTCCCCTGCGACCAGATACTCGCCCAGGCCTTTGCCGCTGAGCAGTACGCGCTGGACGCGACCATCCACGGCCTGAGGACCGCCGGGATTGTCCTCCTTGTCGCTGTGGTGGTCGTGACCGCTGTCGCGTTCTTCAGCTCGCGTGCCGTCGCGCGGCGCACCGAGGAGCTGCGCCGGGCCAAGGAGCAGGCCGAGGCCGCCAACCGGGCCCGCGGCGAGTTCCTGGCCAACATGTCTCACGAGATACGCACGCCCATGAACGGCATCCTGGGCGTGGCCGACCTCCTGCTGGGGGCCGACCTGACGGCCGAGCAGCGCGACTACGTGGACACCATGACGCGTTCGGCCAACGCCCTGTTGACCGTGATCGACGAGATCCTCGATTTCTCCAGGATCGACGCGGGCAAACTCCGGCTGGTGACGGTCCCGTTCGACCTGCGCAGCGTGGTCGAGGAGGTGGGTGTGCTGGTGGCCACCCGGGCGGAGGAGAAGGGGATCGAACTGGGCGTGCGGTATGCGGCGGACGCTCCGGACCGGGTGATCGGCGATCCGGCCCGGATACGC
>JASFTU010000454.1:0-3172 GCA_050050635.1 Candidatus Brocadiaceae bacterium | reverse complement strand
ACCGGATACACGCGTTTGGTGCCTTCCTCCACGAGTCCGATCCACGCCATCTTGTAGCCGCGCGTCTCCGTGAGCGTCTGGCAGGCCTTGTGGAACAGGCGCTCGCTGTCGCGCTCGGTCACGATGAGGCTGTTTATGGCCCGGATTGCCCGCAGCACGCGCGTCAGGTGCTGAAGATACTGCCCCCGGCGCCGCGCCGACGGCCCGCCAAGCTCCCATTCGGGCACCTCCTGTTGCCGGGGTTTCGGCAACAGCAAAAGGGCGCACACGATGGCCACCGCCCCCAGGATAAGGGGCAGAGCGGTCCAGATGAGGGTTGGGGAGATCTCGCCCACGGGAGCCATCGGTGGCGACAGGTTCACGTTGAGCAGCACGTCTCGAGCTCGCCAGATCAGGAGATGCGTTCCGTTCGCGGGCGCACATGCCGGGATACGCCCCGACGCTTTACGGGCAAAGGTAGTTTGGCCTTTACCGGGGGCTGCGTCAAGGCGAAAAGGCTCCGGCCGGACGCGGGGGCCCTGACGCGTGGCGAGTTCCGTTGTGCGCCGCTGCAAGCTATGCTATCGTGGACGGTCCGGTTCCTCAAAGGCGCGGAGGCCATGCCGATGGGGCTCTTGGAAGTGAGGAACGTCTCGCTGTCGCTGGACGGTCAGGGCATCCTGCACGACCTCTCTCTGACGGTGGAGCGCGGGGCGATACATGCCCTGGTGGGCCCGAACGGTGCCGGCAAGACCACACTTGCTTACGCCGTGATGGGCCTGCCGGACTACACACCCGACTGCGGCGACATCGTCTTCGACGGGGAGCGCATCAACGACCTGTGCGTGGACGAACGGGCCCGGCGCGGCCTGAGCCTCGCATGGCAGGAGCCGGCCCGCTTCGAGGGCCTGAAGGTCCGGGACTTCCTCCAGGCGGGCAGAGCCCGGAAGCCCGATCGTCTCCTCAGGGAGGCCCTCCAGAAGGTGGCCCTGGAGCCCGGGGAGTACATGGACAGGGCGGTGGACGAGAGCCTGAGCGGAGGTGAGAGGAAGCGCATCGAGCTGGCCTCCATCCTGGTGATGCAGCCCAAGCTGATGATCACGGACGAGCCGGACTCGGGCATCGACGTGGAGGCACTGCGCCGCATGTTCGAGCTCTTCGACGCCCTGCGTGCCGAGGAGACCACCCTGTTGCTGGTCACACACAGCAGCGAAGTAATGGCCCACGCCGACTCGGCCACGCTGATGTGTTGCGGCCGGAAGGTCGAGGAAGGCCCCGCCGAGGAGATCCGCCGCTACTTCGTCGACCGGTGCGTTCCCTGTCCGTTCCACGACGTCACCAAGAGGGATGGCGAAGGGTGAGCACTGATTACGAGATGATGCTCGACCTCTACGACCGGCTCGGACAGGACAGCTCCGCCTTCAGCCGGTCCGAGGTGGCGCACCTGGTCGTTCACCGCAACGAGGTGATCGGCTCCAACCTCGTGCCGGGGTTGAAGGTAAGGCCCCAGGAGCTGGAGGACGGTGTGCGCGTGGAGATGGTGGTGGAGGAGGGGGCGGTTATCGAGAACACGGTGCACATGTGCTTCGGCGTGCTGCCGGAGGAGGGCCTCCAGCGCATCCTGCTCGAGGTGGAACTGAAGCCCCGGAGCGCCGTCGACGTGCTGGCGCACTGCGTGTTCCCGAACGCCGTGGACATCACCCATGAGATGGACGCGGAGATCCGCGTGGGTGAGGGCGCCTTCTACAGGTACTTCGAGCGGCACGTCCACGGCGCGGAGGGCGGAGTGCTGGTCGTCCCCAGGGCGCAGGTCCAGGTGGGTCCCGGTGCCTCGTTCGAGACGGAGTTCGAGCTGGTCCAGGGGCGGGTGGGGCAGATCGAGATAGATTACGAGAGCCGCTGCGCCGCCGGCAGCTCGCTGCGCATGATCGCCCGGATGGCCGGTCGGGGCGACGACCGCATCAAAGTCTCCGAGATCGCCCACCTCGAGGAGCCCGGGGCCGCGGGCGTTCTGCTCAGCCGGATCGCCGTTCGGGACAGTGCGGAGGCCGACATCTACAACGAGTTGACGGCCTCTGCCCCGGGCGCGCGCGGCCACGTTGACTGCAAGGAAATCGTCCAGGGCAACGCCGTGGCACGAGCCACACCCGTGGTGGACGTGCGCCATCCCCGGGCACACGTCACGCACGAGGCCGCGATCGGCAGCGTGGACTCCAAGCAGCTTCAGACGCTGATGGCGCGCGGCATGAGCGAGGACGAAGCCGTTGAGTTGATCATCAGCGGGTTGCTGAGCCGGAAGGAACGCCCCGCTGGCCGATGAGGATGGGCGCACGAGAGCAGCGTCCCGCAGGACCGGGCTTTCAGGCCACGCGCCGCTGCGGTATCTCGCCGAGGTCGGTACGGTGGATGCGCCTGACTTCGAACCAGCCGGACCAGTCCACGATGCGCTGCATGCCGAGGGTGGCCAGCACCGCCAGGCCGAACCCGCATGCCCCCCCGATGAGCGTGGGCATGTCGTGCGCCCCCCCCGGTCCCTCCAGAAGGCTGCCCACGGCCATCCCGGCCACCAGCAGACCTACGGGCAGCACGAAGGCCGCCAGCGCACTCAGCGGGCCCAGGAGAGCAGGCAGGCCCACGCGCACCTGGTCACCGATCTCCAGGTTCGGTCCCTGCACACGCAGCGTGCGCGGCTCCGGACGTACGGACGCGCAACAGCAACTGAACGCACTCCGGCAGGATCGGTCGGGCTGAAGCTGCACCACCGCCTGCTCACCGCGTATCTCGACGACCTCGCCCGTGTGCCACGTCTTTCCCATTCGTGCTTACCTGTCCCTGCCTGCCCCACACGCACTCCGATTTGTGCAACTATTCTACGCGCGTACGGTCGGTGAATCAACAGTATTTCGCGTGCCTTCCGGGTGGTCAGCACCGGGCGGGTTCGGGCGTCGGAAGCCCCTTCGACCTATGCCTGGTCGGCCGTCTCCTCGGTCTCAGCGGGCGGGGCGGGCTCTTGTTCCTGTTCGGTTGCCATCGGACTCTCGCTGCCCTCGCCCTGTGGGATGGGCATCAGCACCGTGTGCGCGGTCTTCGAGCCCGCGCCCGGCGAGGCGTGCCTCTGTTCAATGCCCAGTGCGCTGCCCAGCCGGGCGTACAGAGCCGCGACTGCCGCCCCCAGGAAAAGGACGACGAAGAA
>JASFTU010000453.1:0-3180 GCA_050050635.1 Candidatus Brocadiaceae bacterium | reverse complement strand
ACGGCCAGAACACAAGCTGCCATCAACGGAACCGCACAAACCGGTGACTTCGACATCTTCCCACCTCAGTCACGTTGAGCCTCGGATGTCTCCCAATCCTACCGCCCACGGCGCGTCCACGCAATCAGGGCCGGATCCGGCCATGCCACCGGAGTGGGTAGGCGGCAGGAACCACCGGCCGCTCCCGCCAGCGGTCGTCGGTCATCCTGCTGTAGCCGCGTCCCCGGGCCACGAGACGGGTGGCTCTGTAGCTTCCGGCAAAGCGCTCGGCATGCTCCCGCCACAGCCACCGGTTGAACATGGACAGGGGTGGCGTCGCGTGGAGGACATTGGACAGGCCACGCCGATCCCACAGAGCCGGCGGCCTTTCATTTCACTAACCTGTCCTGGAGAACCGAGTTCGGTGCTTCGACGTCAGCGCGTCGGCGTGCTATGATCACACGGTCCGCCTGGATCGCCCTCCACCGGTCTGGTGGGATGGATGCCGGGGGCCGTTTGCTGCCGGAGGATGGCAATGTCCGCCGCGTTTGCGCCGTCGCTGATGACCACCGGGATCGGCAGCCTGCCGTACAGAGACCCCGACCGGGCTGCTGCCTCCGTGCTGGAGGCAGACGTCTCGATACCCTACTGGCCCCAGTTGCCGAAGCGGGATAGCGCGGAGGGTATGGTTGCCCAGTTCAGCAAGCCGATGCCCTGCGTGCGAATGGATGCAGACGAAGGCGAGCTCTACTGGGAGCCCGAACGCAAGTACGCAGAGCTCGAACGGTTCTACAGCCTGGTTCTGGCCGAGGAGCAAGAGCCTTTCGGCCTGAGTGACGCAAGGGCCGCGGGCTTCAGCGCCTTCCATCGCGCCGCGCAGGGCCACCGATGGCCCTACGTCAAGGGACAGGTCACCGGGCCGATCACCTACACAACCAGCATACAGAACAGGGACGGCGACGTCCTGTTCAGTGACTCCGACCTGCGCGAGGCCGGGGTCAAGATGCTGGCGCGCAATGCACGGTGGCAGGTGGACCGGCTGCGGCAGTTCGCCGAAGAAGCCGTAGTAGTCTTCGTGGACGAACCCGTCCTCGCCGCCTATGGCTCCAGCGCCCTGGCCAGTATCTCCGAGCAGCACGTCCACACGATGCTGGGCCAGATCTTCGGAGCCATAGAGGAGGCCGGAGGCATCAGCGGCATGCACGTGTGCGGGAACAGCGATTGGGGCGTCATGTCTTCCACCGGAGTGCAGGTGCTCAATTTCGACGCCTACCAGTTCGGCCACACGATGGGGCTCTACCCCGACGCGGTCGACGCTTTACTGGCCCGCGGAGGGTGCATCGCGTGGGGCATAGTGCCCACCACAGCCGACATAGCCGATGCAGAGCTGGACTCCCTCACCCGGACGCTCGATCGAAGTTTCGACGCCCTTACCGACAAAGGGATCGACGCGGCTTTGCTGCGGGAGAGGTCTCTGCTCACGCCTTCCTGCGGCGCCGGCAGCATGGAGGTGGCCGAGGCGGAGAAAGTGTTCGACCTGCTGGGCCAACTCCAGGCAAGGATGGCCGGACGACCGTGAGAACCGGGCGAGGGCCGGTCAGTCGACTACGTAGGACTCTCCACCCGGTTCCAGCTCGTCCTGCCGGGTAACGCGTGCGCCCTTCGGCGCGGGAACGTCCCCCTCCAGCAACGGATCGTTCGTCTCCGTCATCCAGCGGTGCAGCCGCCGCCGCATCTCCTCCAGCACGCGTTGATGCTCGGCGTCGGTCGCCAGGTTACTCACCTCGTGAGGGTCGAAGATGAGGTCGAACAGCGCCTCGCGCGGGGGCGCATGGTCCGCCCAACCGTGCTCGAGCCACAGGTCCTTGCTGGGGCTGTTGTCACAGTTGGGCAGCACGGGTCCGCCGCGCTCGTAGTAGCGGCGGATGTACTTCCAGCGGCGGGTGCGCACGCAGCCACGATTTGCGCCCCGAATTCAGGCGCTTGACATCTGTTCTATCTGTAGTATCATGTTCGATTCGTTGAACGCCAACCTCCGGTCCTGCTCCCCGGGCAGCCTGGCTCAGATGGCCGGAACACCCGGTCGAGGCAGCCGGCGGTGAGTGGCTGAACGCCGGGCAGCGGCACCGAACTGGAAGCGGACATCCGGAGCGGCGGTTTCCTGAGTTCCGCAGTGGGCGTGGCGAAGGTAAGGCCCCGGCCCGTCGACGCGCCCAGAGACCGGGCGCGCGTGGGAATACCTGCACGGCGCGATCACGGCTGAGGACAGGGCGCAGACGGGCACTTCCTGCACCCGCCCGACAAGCCACGAAAACCACCCCCCGCGGCCACAGGTAAAGGAAGGGACCCATGGACGTGGAATCATGGAAAGGACGGATTGAGGTGGAGAGAAGGCAGAAGGACAGCTTCTTCGCCTCCCATCCCGGGTCGCCTTTACCCGTGCAGGACCGCCGTGCCTTCGAAGGGCTCGCCTACTGGCCTCCCGACCCGGCGTATCGCTTTGAGTTGGCGTTGCACACGCACGCCGAGAAGGAAGTCAGGGAGGTCGGCGACACCGGCGGGCAGACCCGCACCCTCTGGCGGTGGGGCGAGTTCCGCTTCAAGCTCGCGGGCAGGCAATGCATGCTGCAGGCGTACAAAAGCGATCCGCATGAGGAACGCCTCTTCGTACCCTTCCGGGACAAGACCAGCGGCGAGGGGAGCTACGGAGCGGGGCGCTACCTGGATCTGGAGCCCGAGAGACATCTCTCGGCGGATGGCCGATGGACCGTCGATCTCAACCAGGCCTATAACCCGTGGTGCGCCTACAGCCAGGAGTACGTTTGCCCCTTTGTGCCGCCCGAAAACTGGCTGCAGGCTCCGGTGCGCGCAGGGGAGAAGAGTTACAGCCCCGCCTCGCCTGAGAAGAGCAGATGAAAGGCTTCATTCTCGACTCCAGAGAGCTCCAACGTGAGCTCAAGAACAGCCCGCATCATGCAGGAGAGGTGGAGTTCCTGCGGTCCGTTCTGAGGCGCGGTATGCGCGTCATCGAGGCAGGCGCCAATCGGGGAGTAACCGCCGTTGCCATAGCGAAGCGGATCGGCGGCCACGGACACCTCTACGCCTTCGAACCCGTGCCCGAGTTCCACGCAGAGCTCAGGAAGAACATCCTGCGCAACCACGCGGGCAATGTGAGCACCCATCGGCTCGCGCTGAGCAACC
>JASFTU010000452.1:0-3185 GCA_050050635.1 Candidatus Brocadiaceae bacterium | reverse complement strand
TATGTCCCGGCCGGCCGTGTTCGCGTTCATCATCTACTCCACATGTCATCTACTCGTCCTGCTGTTGCGAGACAGAGCCGGAGCCCGCGTACGCTACGAGTTCGGGGCGGCCAAACAGGCCGGTGGGCTGCAGGGTGTAGACCGAGCCCGGCGGCGCCGCGTCCGGGCAAGCTTCCCAGCTCCAAGGCCCGGCCAGACCGTCGCAGAAGTGGGGCCCCAGCATGTTCCGCAGGTTGCCCACCACGTCCAGGGACAGCTCGTGGCTGCCGGCAGACACCGCTCCGCCGACGTCCAGCTCGTAGGGCGGGTGTATGATCGCTCCTGCCTCCGCCCCGTCGAGCCGGACCCTCACCACCGGACCTGACCATTCGCCCAGCGAGACCCGCAGCCCGGCACTCTCCTCATCCAGGTGGAAACTGAAGCTGTATCTCGTCACGTCCGCGTAGAAGGGCATGCCCTGAGTCGTCCAGTCACCCATGTCCGGCTGTCGTGGCGCCACCAGGCAGAACCCCTTATCCGACGGCTTGAGCGAGAAGTCGCCGAGCAGGTAGAGCGGCATGATCTCGCACAAGGTGCGGAACGGCCGGGCCTCCAGCTCGATCACGTTCTCGCCGGACCTCAGGTGGGCGGAGACGGGCACCGTCCGGATCTCCTCGTCGAACCATCGTTCGGCGTCCGCGAACGGCAACTCGTTCCCGTTCAGGCAGACCCGGTACAGATGCGGTCGCTCAACCGCCAGCCGGACTCCCGTGCTGCCCGTATCGAGGAAGTCCGGCTCCACACTGAAGCTATAGCGGACGACGAAGCCCGAATCCGGGTCCACCGGCCGGTCCACGATGGTGCGCCTGAACTGCGGGACCATTCGCCAGGGGTTCCCCTCCCAGCCGTTGGCCCGCCAGTTCAGGCGGTCGGCGTGGACCGTCGCTATCCCCTCGTGCAGCATGCCCTCGACTTCCAGGTCACAGTAATCCAGCGTCAGGACGTTGGGGCTCAGGCGGGCTATCGCCGGCTCGCCGAGCTCGATCTGGGTCCCGCTCGAGTCAGCCGGCCGGGTGGACTGACGTCGGGGACGGGAGGACCCTTCCTGCCCGACGATCCACAGGGCATGACCCCGAGCCGGCAGAGCCAGGTGCGCCACCTGGTGGCCGCCCTCGGCGTGAGAAGCGATCGCACGCAATTCACCACTTGCGGTGTCCACCTCGAACAGCCGGGTTCCTTCCAGCCGGACGTCGGCCTCAACCTCGGCGTTCCAGGGGTTGCACAGGTAGATGACGGTCTGTCCGGCGGGGGTTTCCACCCGTCGCACGCAGACCTCGGGCGGCAGGGGGGAGCCATCCGGCCGGGACAGCCTCGGCGGGACGGCCTTCCGCACGGCAGCGACCAGTTCCGCCCTGTCCTCAAAGACCTGCCACTGCCCGCTGTAACGCTCCAACAGCTCCCCGGGGGCTGCACTTTCCCGACCGTTCACGTACCGCGGCGCCGTAGCGCCCGCGGCGAAGACTCGCCCACCCTCCGCCATGTAGTCCGTCATCAACTGGAGCGTGCCCGCCGTCCAGTTACCCATCGTCGCCGGCAGGATGACCAGGTCGTAGCAATGCGCACCGACTTGCAGCGCCCCGTCCTGTGCGCTGCCCAGCTCGGCGAGGATGAACTCGTCCCCCAGGTCGAAGTCGATCTGGTCGGCGGCCAGGGCTTCGACGAGGGCGACCTGTTCGTCGGCGATCCGGTTCAGTTCGTCGCCCTTCTCCGCGTGGACCGACGAAGGGGAGGGGGGCCGCGCGTAGAGCCAGGCAGTGGTCGTCGGATGCAGCAGGAGCACGCGGTTGCGCTCACGCCCCTGACTCAGCACGGCGGCAACCCGGGAGACGTGGTCGGCGTGGTGGCGGTAACTGGACCACCACGGGGCATGGTCGCCGATCGTCTGGGGCCACTCATACTTGCGCGCACCGGCCAGTGTCATGTGGCTCAGGTGCGGGTTGTTCACGTTGACACCGTGTACCAAGCAGAAGTCCTCCAGCGGCTTGAAGGTCTCGAACGCCGTGTCATAACCGCCTGCGCCGCTGGTCTCGACACACACCATCTCCCGCCCGAGCTGATTCGCCACGCTGCTGAGTTCCTTCAGGTTCAGGCGGTAGCGACCGTTCTCCCGCCTGTCGCTCGGGTCGAACTGAAAGGCGAGCAGGTCGTTCCCGGGCACCTGCTGCCAGCGCATCAGGGCCATCGTATCGGGCTGCCAGAACGGACTCGGCCACGTGTTCTCCATGAAGTGGCCGGTGGAGCCCAGATCATGCTCGGCACACCAGTCGTAGATCTGGCGCGCGAAGCTGTCCACGAACAGGCGGTTCACGGTGGAGAAGTAGTCGAAGCGGACCGCCGGCGAGCCCTCCCCGTCGAACCACAGCTCCCCGACCCTTTCTTCCAGGCCGTAGCCGTGGTCGCGACGGAACTCCCGGAGCAGGTGCCGGGACCACGGCACGCCGCCGCGCGCCCAGTTGACGTTCGGCTCGTCGGTGAAAGCGTACTTCACCGCCGTTCCGAAGTCTTCGCCACAGCGTTCCGCGTAGCGCTGATGGGTGAGTTCCAGGAAGAGGGCCACCGCATCCCGGCGAAGGATGTCCGGTCGGGGGAAGCCGCCCTGGCCGGGGGACGGGCCGCACTTCCGCTGCTCCAGGACCAGCACGGGATTCTCCGGCGACGCCTGCTCCAAGGCATCGCCGTCGACGCGTTCCGGGCCGCCCTCGCCTGAGAGCGCAAACGCCGCCACGAATCCGCCGGGAGTCCTGCGAGGGGGTTCGCAGTAGACTTCCGCCGCCAGGTACCTGGCCACGACCACCGGGTCGTTCGCGATGACGTGCCCCCCCGCGAAACCGGAGGGCACCAGGAACTCGTCGTAGATGTGACACTCCAGTCCGAGCCGCTTGCACTCGCCGAGGGCGAACTCCCACAGATCAAACCACTGCTCCGACAGGTAGTCAGTGATCAACCCCCAGCGAGGCGTCACGAAGACTCCGCCCATTCCCTGTTCGGCGAACTGCTCCAGCATCTCCGTGATGCGCTCTTCGCTGACGTCCCCATTCCACGACCAGACCGGCATGGGCCGATACCGGGCCGGGGGATCTTCGAGCAACGCGGCGAGTTGGTCATCTATCTGCATCGCTTTCATCCGTACCGCTTCAAGAATGTCG
>JASFTU010000451.1:0-3189 GCA_050050635.1 Candidatus Brocadiaceae bacterium | reverse complement strand
CTGGGACTGCTACCGCCGGTTCATCCAGATGTTCGGCAACGTCGCCATGTTCATCCCCCACCGCGAGTTCGACCAGATGCTCCACGACGAGCGCGAGAAGGCAGGGGTGGAATACGACAGCCAGCTCAACGTCGAGCAGTTGAGGGAGCTGGTGGCCGAGTTCAAGCGGATCTACAAGGAGAACACGGACGAGGAGTTCCCCGAGGACCCCAAGGAGCAGCTTGCGCGTTCCATCAACGCCGTCTTCGGCTCCTGGAACAACCCCCAGGCGGTTCGCTACCGCGAGATCAACGAGATCAAGGGCCTGCTGGGAACGGCCGTCAACGTGCAGACGATGGTCTTCGGCAACATGGGTTGCACCAGCTTCACCGGCGTGGGCTTCACGCGCAACCCCGCCACCGGTGAGGATAAGCTCTACGGTGAGTACCTGGTCAACGCTCAGGGCGAGGACGTCGTGGCGGGGATACGCACACCGAAGGACGTCAACGACATGCCCAACGAGGACCTCGGCGACTTCCCCGACGCCGAGATCTCTGCCGACGAAGCGGACGAGCTGTATTCGCGGATGTATGACCAGCTGGTCGAGGTCAAGCACACACTTGAGGAGCACTACAAGGACATGCAGGATTTCGAGTTCACCGGCCAGCAGGGCAAGCTCTACATGCTCCAGACCCGAACCGGCAAGCGAACCGCCGTGGCCGCCGTGCGCATCGCCGTCGAGATGTGCGAGGAAGGATTGATCGACAGGGAGACAGCCGTCACCCGGATTGAGCCGAACCAGCTCGAACAGCTCCTGCACAAGCACTTCGATCCCGACGCCATGGAGCGGGCCGAAGACGAGGGGCGCGCTCTGGCGACCGGACTGCCCGCCTCACCCGGAGCCGCCGTGGGTAAGATCGCCCTGACGGCAGACGACGCAGAAGCCATGGCCGCCGAGGAAGCGGAGAGAACCGGCCAGAGCGGCGGAGACCCCGTCGGCATCATCCTGGTGCGCGAGGAAACCAGCCCCGAGGACATCGGCGGGATGCACGCCGCAATGGGCATCCTCACCGCGCGCGGTGGGATGACCAGTCACGCGGCCGTCGTGGCCCGGGGCATGGGGAAATGCTGCGTGGCCGGCTGCGGGTCCGTCGCACCGGACGAGGAGAACCACAAGGTCACCATCGCCGGCAAGGAGTTCGGCGAGGGCGACTTGATCTCCCTGGACGGGACGACCGGCCAGGTCTTCAAAGGTCAGATCGACATGGTCGAGCCCGAGATGTCGGGCGCCTTCGGCACCCTCATGGAATGGGCGGAGGAGTACCGCCGGATGGGCGTCTGGACCAACGCCGACACGCCGGAGGACGCGCAACGCGCGCTGGACTTCGGCGCCGAAGGCATCGGCCTGTGCCGCACCGAGCACATGTTCTTCGAGGAGGGGCGCATCGCCAACGTGCGGCAGATGATGCTCGCCGCCCCCGACGTGCGCCGCATCGAGGCCAGGCTCAACAACGCTCAGGTGGCCAAGACGCAGGCCAGTGGCGAGGAGCTGAGGCGGCTCGAAGAAGAGATCCAGGACATCGAAGCGGAGCTGGCCGAGAAGCGCAAGCTGTACGACGGCGCGCTGGGGAAACTCCTGCCGGAGCAGCGGGCGGACTTCGAAGGCATCTTCCGGGTGATGGACGGCCTGCCGGTGGTCGTGCGACTGCTGGACCCGCCGCTGCACGAGTTCCTGCCGCATGAGACCGAGACGCAGGAGCGGCTGGCCGAGCAGATGGGCATCCCGGCCGAGGATGTCGCCAATCGGGTCAACGAGCTGCGGGAGTTCAACCCCATGCTCGGGCACCGCGGCTGCCGGCTCGGCATCACCTATCCCGACATCTACAAGATGCAGGTGCGCGCCATCATGGAGGCCGCGGTCAACTGCAAGGCCGACGCGGTGGACGTGCACCCCGAGATCATGATCCCGCTGGTGGGCACGGACGAGGAACTGCGCATCTGCCGGGAAGCCACCGAACAGGTCTGCCAGGAGGTCATGGCGGAGGCCGACGTGGAGTTCGAGTACAAGATCGGCACGATGATCGAGGTGCCCCGCGCGTCCCTCACCGCTGACCAGGTCGCCGAGTACGCCGACTTCTTCAGCTTCGGCACGAACGACCTGACACAGATGACCTACGGGTTCAGCCGTGACGACGTGGGCGTGTTCGTGCCGGAGTACGTGGACCGGGAGATTCTGCAGAACGATCCCTTCCAGGTGCTCGACCAGACGGGCGTCGGCCAGCTCGTCGCAATGGGCGTCGAGCGGGGCCGCAGCACGAAGCCGGACCTGAAGATCGGCATCTGCGGCGAGCACGGCGGAGAGCCCCGGTCGGTGGCATTCTGTTACCGGACCGGCCTCGACTACGTCTCCTGCTCGCCGTTCCGGGTGCCCGTCGCACGGCTGGCGGCCGCGCAGGCCGTGATCCAGAGCGACCAGTAGCAGGCGGACCGCGGGCGGTCACGCTCGGTGGATGTCGTTCAGGAAGGGCCCGGAGAGCGATGGTCCGTCCTCCGGGCCCGTTCTCCCTACCGCTCCCCCGGGGCTCCAGCCCCTGAGAAATGCCTTGCAATGTGCCCCTTCTGAGCATGAAGTGGCAAGCAGATTATAGTACACGTGTGTCCGCCGTATGCCGAGGGGGAGCTTGTCTATATGAGGGGCACCGTATGGACCCTCAAACTGAAGTCGAGACAGAGGGCGGCGGCGTGCTGAAGTACATCGTCGTGCTGCTGGTCTTCGGCGCACTGGGGTTCTCAATCCACAAGCTCTATCGCCAGTTCGTCCCTCGACGGCTGGTTCTCTACCCGCCGGAGCAGATGCCGCTCCCGCCGCAGCAGCGGGAAGAGTGGCTACCTCCGCCGAACGGACTCCCCGCGGAGTTCGCCGAGGCGACGGAGCTGCTGTGTACCCAGGGAATGGCGGACCCCCGGGGATGCGAGTACCGGGAGATAGCAGTCGTGGCCGGCTCCGCGATGACGGCAGGCCGGGGGCTCGTCTCCACGCACGGCTGGGTGCTGCCGGCCGTCGAAGGAGAGGAGCAACGCTACGCCGTCTGCTGGAACGGCCATCTGTATCCCGTCTCGTCGGTCGGGGCCGAGGCGAACCTGGAGCGGGACGTGCGCGCATTGCTTCCTCGCGAACCGGCCACGGCCGCCGGGGCACAGGAGGATCCC
>JASFTU010000450.1:0-3192 GCA_050050635.1 Candidatus Brocadiaceae bacterium | reverse complement strand
GCCGCACTCGGCGGTGGCGCTGTTCAGCATCACGCGGTCCCCTTCCACCAGCTCCAGGCCCCGGCGCAGGACCCGGGGATTGGCCGAGTCCAGGCAGAGCGGCAGGTCGGTGCTGTGCTGCACGACCTCGACTGCCCACCGCAGGTGGTCCAGTTCGCGCTCGGGCACGCTGCCGGCGTTGACGTCCACGAAGTCCGCCCCCGCCAGCGTTTGGGCGCGAGCCACCTGGGCGATGACGGACTCGTCGCGCTCCTCCATCGCGCGGGCGATGGAGGGGTGGGTGGCGTTTATCCTCTCCGCTACTATCAGCATGGCGGACGGAATATAGGCCGGCGCTTGTGCGCAGTCAAGCGCGCCGGCGCGGCAGGGCCTGCCAGTCCTTCCTGCACGCGCCGCCGGGCGCGCCGTGCGTGGCTCACACAGGTTGTTTTGCCGGGGCGCGTGTGATAGCCTATTCGAGTGCCTCGCAGACGGTCGCGGGGCGGCGATTTGACAGACGGGTCGGGACATTCGGGCCGTGCTAAGCGGGGAGTTAGCGGTGCCCTGTAACCTGCAAGCCGCTCAGCAGGGCTGACCACTCCGCGAGGAGTCAGGCCCCTGACGGAAAAGGGCCTCTGCAGCGGCGTTGACGCGCGGGTCCCATGGAGTCGGCGGGCTGCGAACCTGGTCAGGGGCGGAAGCCAGCAGCCATAAGCAGTACCCCGGCGTGCCGTGGGGTAGCTCGCGCCGAGCCGTTCGGCGGCCACTGCCACAGGGACCGCTCCAATCGGAGCGCACGGCCCGTCTTTTTTCGGCTCGCCGGGGACTGTCCGGCCGATAGTGGAGACGCAGATGTACGTCGTTTTTGCCCGCAAGTACCGCCCGCAGCGCTTCGAGGAAGTGGTGGGCCAGGACCACATAGCCCGCACCCTCCAGAACGCGGTCCAGACCGACCGGGTGGCCCATGCCTACCTCTTCTGCGGCTCCCGGGGTGTGGGCAAGACGACGATGGCCCGCATCCTGGCGAAGGCGCTCAACTGCGCCGAAGGGCCCACGCCCGACCCCTGTTGCGAATGCGAGTCCTGCCGGCGGATCGCCACCGGCGACGACATAGACGTGATGGAGATCGACGGCGCCTCCAACAACAGCGTGGACCAGGTGCGGGAGCTTCGGCAGAACGTCCGGCTCGCCCCGTCCCACAGCCGCTTCAAGGTCTACTACATAGACGAGGTCCACATGCTCAGCGACAGCGCCTTCAACGCCCTGCTGAAGACGCTGGAGGAGCCGCCGGCCCACGTGAAGTTCATATTCGCCACCACCGAGCCCCAGAAGCTGCCGGAGACGGTGAAGAGCCGCTGCCAGCGCTTCGATTTCCGCCGCATATCGGACGCCGACATCGTCGGGACGCTCCGGGAGGTATCCGGGAAGGAGGGTCTGCAGATGCAGGAGGGCGCGGCGGCCATGATCGCCCGCGCCGCCCGAGGCAGCATGCGCGACGCCCTCGGCACGCTGGACCAACTGGCGGCGTTCGGCGAAGAGGTGCGGATGGAGGACGTGCTGGACGTGCTGGGCGCCGTGGACGCGCGGGTGCTGGAGCGGCTGGTGGACGCCGTGGCCGGGGAGGACGCGGCATCGGCGCTGCAGGCCGCCCACGAGGCCCTCTTCGGCGGGGTGGACGTGGAGGACTTCGCCGATCAGCTCAGCCGGTACCTGCGCGACCTGCTGGTGGCATGCTACTGCGAGCCGGGCGATTCGCTGCTGGCGGGGGCGGTGGCCGACGCCGCGACGCTGCAGCGCCAGTCCGAGCTGTTCACGCCCGAGCAGATAACCTACATGGTGCAGCTACTGCGCGAGGCGAAGCTGCGGGCGCGTCGCGACACGACCGGCCGCATCGCGGTGGAGCTGGCGCTGATCAAGATGAGCCGGCTTTCGGAACTCGTGCCCCTGCAGGAAGCCCTGGGCGAGCTGTCTGGCAGCGGCCCGAGCGGGGCCGGCCGGCAGGGATCCGCCCGCGCGGACGGCGGCCCGGCGGAGGGTTCCGCGACGGCCGCCACCAGCGCGATCCGGCGGATGACGCAGACGCTGCAGGAAAGCCGACGCCAGCCTCCCGCTGCCGGGGAGGGGGAAGGCGGCGTGCACTCCGAGGCGCCCGAGGGCGTGGACGAAGTCAAGTTCCGCCAGGCGGTGGCCAGCGCAGAAGACCCCGAGGTGGCCAGGGAGGCGTTCAGCCAGCAGTCGCTCCGGGATGCCTTCGTCAAGGCCGACCAACTGCTCGGGCTGAACCCTGTGCGGGTGGAGCGCACGGCGGAAGAGCAGCAGGAGGAGGAAGAGGAACTCCTGGAGGAACCCGGCGCGGATTAGGGGTCCGTCGTCAGCAGGTGCTCGCACGAGAGGCGCGCAAGCAGAGAGAGCAAGGAGAAGCAGATGAGAGGTTTTCAGGGGATGGATGACCTGGGCGGGCTGCTGAGGACCGCCCAGAAACAGATGAAGCAGATGCAGCGGCAGATGGAGGCCATCGAGGAGGACCTGAGGGAGCGCGCCGTGGAGGGCAGCGCCGGCGGCGGCATGGTGAAGGTCATCTTTAACGGCCTGCAGGAGCCGCTGGACGTCAAGATCGACCCGCAGGTGCTGGCGGAGGAGAGCCCGGAGTTCCTGCAGGAGATGATCCTCGCCGCCGTCCGGCAGGGCCTGAAGAAATCCCAGGAACTCTCCGAAACCGAGCGCTCCAAGGTCACCGGCAAGCTCGGCCTCCCCGGCCTGGAGGGTCTGCTGTAGTGTAGAGTATTGTTATGGGCCCGCCCCGGCGGTAGAATGACACTGGCGGCCGAGCCGAACCGGGAGGGACAGTGGCAAAGGCATATCCACAGTCGATGGCCGGCCTGATGGAGCTGCTCACCCGCATGCCGGGCGTCGGCGAGCGCAGCGCCGAGCGGCTGGCCTATCACATCCTGCGCCTCAGCGACGAAGAGGCCGCCCAACTGGCCGACGCCATCCGTGAGGTCAAACAGAAGGTCAGGCAGTGCTCCGAGTGCTTCCAGTTCGCCGAGAGCGATCCCTGCCCCGTCTGCAGCGACCCGCGGCGGGACCGCTCCAAGATATGCGTGGTCGAGGACGCCAAGGACGTGGTCACCTTCGAGCAAAGCGGCAGCTACAAGGGCCTCTACCACGTGCTGTGCGGCCGCCTGGCGCCGCTGGAGGGGATGGAGCCGGAGG
>JASFTU010000449.1:0-3196 GCA_050050635.1 Candidatus Brocadiaceae bacterium | reverse complement strand
ACGCTCCCCCCTCGTCCAGCCCGCTGTAGATTATCCTCCGGTTGAGGTCGGCGACGCGCTGGAAGCGCTCCTCCTCGATCCGCACCCACGCCGTTGACAGCACGGGACGGATCAGTTCCTCCGTGCGCCCGATGAGTTCGTCCGTCGAGAGCCCGCCGACGCTCTCGAGCACCCGCTCAACCTGGTAGAGGTTTTCCTCGCCGCCGACCAAGAGCAACTCGTCGTCCATGATCTGCAGCACATGCCGCCCGTCTTCCAGAAGGCGATAGCGGTTTCTTTCGAACCCGTCGAAGGCCACGAAGGTCACGATCTCCTCGCCCCGGTCGCGGAACGCCTCGTAGAGCAGCCCGTCCTCCGCCGCGAACTGGACATGCGGCCGGAAGGTAAGCAGAAGCGGACACCGCGCGGCTATGCCGAAGACATTCTCGTCGGCCACGTTCAGGAAGCTGATATGGTTCGCGGCGCCCGCCGGCGTCCGCGTCTCGATGACGCTGAGGAACGGATCGTAATCGAAGTCCTGCACGAAGTCGGCCTGCATCTCGGGCACGGCCGCATGCGCGAAGAGGGCTGTAAAGTTGTCGCGGTTGGAGAAGTTTCGCGCCCGGAATTCCCTGCGCCGGTACGCGTTCGGTTTGTAGACGAACTCCAGCTCCATGCCCTCCTCGTGGCAGAGGACGGTCAGGCGGTTCCCACACCTGTTCTGGAGGATAAGGTTATGGCGCCCTTCCTCGACCTGGTTCCTGCGGTAGACATCGCGCATTGCCATGTTGGCTCTCCCGTTGGCGGTGGTCAGGGACTTCTTAGCGGAAAGCAACAGGGCGTGCAACGGCGGCGGGAGGCAGACCAGGGCCCCCGGCTTTGACCGCGCCCGGCGCCGGTGCTACAATCCCGCGGCAACTCACACTCACGCGAGACGGAGCGGCCAATGGACGAAGAGGAACGACAGAGGCTTCTGGAGGACTGTCAGGGAATCCGCGTCACCGACTGGCATGACGCGATGGACACTATCGGCCACTTCGACCGGGGTCTGATGGGCCCCGAGATCCGGCCGCTGTGGCGGGACATCGAGAACTTCGACCACTGCATCGCCGGGTTCGCTTCCACGCTGCGCTACGTGCCCTCCTCCGATGCGATCGTGGCCGACAGCGTGGAGGACTTCAAGAGGCAGGAGGGCGCATGGTACGGTCGCGAGCCCAACTGGGGCAGCGAGCTGCAGGCCGGCGACCTGATCGTCATCGACGGAACGAACACGCGGGATACCGGCTACGTGGGCTCGATGAACTCCATGGCATGGCTGGCAGCCGGCGCCGTCGGCGTGGTGACCAATAGCGGGGTCCGGGACACGGACGAGTTGATCAAACAGAAGGTGCCGGTCTACTGCGACGGCTTCTCCCGGGGCATCATCCCGGGCCGGGTGGAGCTGGACTCCCACCAGGAGCCCGTGGAGTGCGGCGGGGTGTACGTCCGGCCCGGCGATCTGGTCATCGCCGACGGGGACGGCGTGATTGTGATTCCGGTCGAGTTGATCGACGACGCTCTGCCTATCGCGCGGGACATCCAGAGGAGCGACCAGAAGGCGCGGGCCCGTTTCTACCAGAGGCTGGGACTGCCCCCCGACTTCACGCTGGGTGACGCGGCGGAGCAAGTGTGAATCGCCTCTTCCGGGGCTGGCGCACCGTGAGTGCAGGAGTGAAGGCGCGTCCTTCGCAGACCTATACGGCGGCGTTTCGGGCCGCCCCGTGGCACTGCGCCCTGTCCCTGCTGGTACTGATTCCGTGCACGTTGGCGACGGAGGTGCGTGCGGTGGACGGCTTCGGCTGGGACATTGAGCGGGATCACGTCTCTCTGAACGGTCTCTGGAACGTGCTGCCCGGACACGGGGAGGCGGAGGTGTGGGAGCCGGGCGTCGCCGCCGGGCTCGGTCCGTGGCAGTCAGTCTCAACGCCCGGCGTCCTGCTGCCGGAGGCGGACACGGAGGCCATACGGGAGACGCAATGCGTGTGGGCGCGGCGAACCTTCGAGCTGAGCCCGGAGCAGGCGGCTCGGGACGCCCTCTTGAGGTGGGGCTCAGTGGACTTCGGAGCCACGGCGTGGCTCAACGGACGGCATCTCGGTCTGCACGGGACAAAGGGGCCCTGCACCCTCCCCGTTCCGGACGGCGTCCTGAGGTCCGGCGAGAACGTGCTCATGCTCAAGGTGCGCGGTTGGGCGGGCGTTCCGCGCGGAGCATCGGGGTTCCCGCTCGTACCCACGGGTGCCGCGATCGAGGGATGGGGCTCCAAGCGCCCCGCCATCTTCGATGACGTTTGGCTGGAGTTCTACGATCGCGCGTACATGAAGTGGATCCTCGCCCTGCCGGACCTCGAGGACAAGAGCGTCACGTTCCGCGTCTGGCCGGACGGCGTCGCGGAGCTGCCGGCCGAAATGGAGATCCGGGCTGTGGTCCGTCCGCAGGATTCGGCTGAGGTCTCAGGAGAAGCGCGCGCCGCAACGGCACCGACCGGGGAGCCGACCGACGTGCGCGTGCCGCTGCGGGAGCTCCATCCGTGGTGTCCACAGGACCCGTTCCTGTACACGGCGGAACTGCAACTGGGGGCAGGCGGCGAGCCATGCGACGTTGCGCGCTTCCCCTTCGGTATGCGGCAGATCCAGGTCGCCGAGGGTCACTACAGGCTGAACGGGCGCCGCCTCCGCCTCCGCGGCTCCAACCTGGTCAACGAGTGGCGCTGGGGGGACACGTTCAACCGCGAGGTGAAGCGTTACCTCGTGGACGAGGGCCGGGCGATGAACCTGGGCTGCTTCCGCACCCACACCTTGCCCCCGCCCGCCACGTGGGCCGACACGTGCGACGAACACGGCGTCATGATCCTGGCGGAGCTCCCTGTTCTCTACAACTACAAGGAGTTCCGCTTCACGGACGAGGAATGGGCCATCTTCCATGAGAATGTCCTTCGGGACGCCACGGGCTGGGTGACCAAGTTGTGGAACCATCCTGCCATCGTGATGTGGGTGCTCAGCAACGAGTCCCGCGAGGACGCCGAGTGGGAGAAGGGCCCGTACCGCGACCACATCCTCGCGCTGGACCCCACCCGGCCGACCATGCGCACGGGCGGACACACCGAGGAGACGCGGGACCTCCACACGTGCGGCAACTTCTCCTACGGCTGCGAGGGCGACATCCTGCACACGGTCCGGG
>JASFTU010000448.1:0-3201 GCA_050050635.1 Candidatus Brocadiaceae bacterium | reverse complement strand
TTGGGCTGCCGGCGGGTCAGGTTCTGATGGTCCCAGCGCAGGTAGTGGACCACGTACTTGCGGTTGGCGGGATCATCGAAGCCGGGGGAGTTGGGAGCCAGCACGATGCGCGGCCGGTCCGGTCCGAGGCGAGAGCCGACCATGACATTGGGAAGCGCCCGGGGGCCGATGCCGAAGCCGAGCTCCAGGAGCCGCGGATCGGCGGCGCGCTCCCGCCGGCCGAGACGGCCCTGCTCGCATGTCAGGGTGTCGCTGACGAGGTACGTCCCCGCGGGGAGGAACGTCACCATGCAGTGGCCGCGGGCGTAGACGATGGCCCGTTGGAGGGCCGCGGTCGAATCCGCTTTGCCGGTGGGGTCGGCGCTGAAGGGCGCGGCCGTCACATCGAGGATGCCCATCTCCGCCAGCTTCGGGTTCCCGAGCGGAAGGGGGAGGCCCTGTGCTGCGCCCGCCGCACAGCATGCGAGCAGGTAGAGGGCGAGCGGCGGGGCTGCGGGCGCTGCGGATCTTGCCATCGTCGGTACCCCGTGTCCTACCCGGCAGACAGGTATTCCTGGGCTCGTTCGCGCCAGAGGCGGGAGAGCTCCGCTACCCTCTCGGGTTGCTCGGCGGCCTTGTCGTGGCTCTCGGCGCGGTCGGTGCGGAGGTCGTAGAGCTCCCAGTCGTTCTCGCCGCGGGAGACGAGCTTCCAGTCTCCGACCCGGAAGGCGTGGTTGCCCGCGTGTGACCAGAAGAGGAAGTCGTGGTGGACCGAGCCGCCCGGTGCGAACGCGGGCACGAGGCTGCGGCCGGGAACCGGGGGGCCGGTCTCGCCGCCGTAGGTGTCACTCCACGTGCCCCCGGCCAACTCCAGCAGCGTGGGGGGTACGTCGATGAAGTGCCCGGGGTCGTGCCGCAGGCCGCCCCGGTCGGTGATGCCCGCCGGCCAGTGGACGATGAGGGGCGAGGAGATGCCGCCCTCGTGCACCCAGATCTTGTGGAGGCGGAAGGGCGTGTTGGCGGCCGTGGACCAGCCGGGGCCCAGGCAGAGGAAGGTCGCGCCCGAGCCCGGCGGGGCGGTGGTGTCGTGCCCGTCGCCGCGGATGATCTGCTCGGCGCTGGCGCCGTTGTCCGAGGCGAACATGATCACGGTGTTATCGTAGGCGCCCATGGCCTTGACTTGGTCCACCACGCGCCCGATCTCGCGATCCATGCGGTGGATCATGGCGGCGTGGATCGCCATCTTGGTGGCCTGGAATTGCTTCTGCGCCTTGGTGAGGCGAGTCCAGGGCACGGCCCAGCCGATCTCCCCGGGGCCGATGCGCGCCTGCAGGTCCGCCTCGGGCAAGTTGTGCCCCGGGATGACGTCCTGGTCCATTGGGGAGAGCTCGCAGTCCACGATGCCGCTGCGTCGCAAGCGCTTCCGGCGCGTCCTCCGGATGCTGTCCCAGCCCTTGCGGTACTTGCTCCGGTAGCGATCAATATCGTCCTGCAGGGCGTGCAGGGGGAAGTGGGGACTGGTGAAGGCGAGGTACTGGAAGAACGGTCGCTCGGCGTGCTGCTCGGCATGGCTCTGCAGGCAGCGGATGGCATGATCCGCCATGGCCGTGGGCGCATAGTAGCCGCTGTCCCGCGCAACGGGCGGCAGCGGCTTGTCGTTCTCCGAGTGCTTCGTGGGATAGAAGAACCGGTTGTGATCGCCGAGAATGTAGGAGGCGTCGAATCCGTTCTGCAGGGCCGCGCCGTCCAGGTGCCACTTGCCGGAATGGTATGAGCGGTAGCCGAGGGGTCTGAGCCGCTCCCCCAGCAGCGGCGCCCATGGCGGGCGGCGGCCCTTGCCGCCCCTGCCCGCAGTGGCCATTCCCTGGACGCCGTCGCGGTTCACCTGCTGCGCGTAGAAGCCCGTGAGCAGGGAGGCCCGAGACGGCCAGCAGCGGCCGGTGCTGTAGAACTGGCTGAAGCGGAGGCCGTTTGCCGCGAGGCCGTCCAGACTGGGTGTCTCGATCTCTCCGCCGTAGCACCCGGCGTCCGAGAAGCCCATGTCATCGGCCAGGATCAGCAGGAAGTTCGGCTTGCGCCCGCCCTCGGGCCCCGCGGTGGCCAACGAGCGCAGCGCGGCGCTCGCGCCGACCATCGCTGTGCCGCGGGCGAGGAAGGCGCGTCGGGTCATGGCGGTGGTGGGCATTGTCAGGTCTCCTGTCGCGAGTACGACGAATGTGAGCTCTGCTCCTCAACGCCCTCGGCGAGTGCGGCCGGGAGCGTCCGGTGCGTCGTCCCTTCGCCGAACACGGCGCAATCCCTCGGTAGCACAAAGGAGAGCGTGATGGCGCACTGGAATATGGGCGGCGAGGGACTCGACGTTTCGGATCGGCACCAAGGACAGATGGAGGCAGAAGCCATGAGCGACCATGAAGACAAGGCGAACATGACGCGCCGGGACGCCCTGCGTGTGGGAGCCGGCGCGGCGGCCGCCGCACTGGCATCGAAGGCGGGGGGAGCCGAGGGGCGGGTCGGCAAGTTCCAGCAGTCCGCCTCGCTGTGGTGCTACAAGAAGGGGATGACGCTGGACGAGCTGTGCGTCGAGCTCAAGCAGATCGGCATGGTGGGCGTTGACCTGTGCGGCCCGAAGGAATGGCCGACGCTGAAGAAGCATGGGCTCGTGGGGACGATGACCGGGACGCACGGTCTGACCAACGGGCTGGCGGAGCCGGACTTCCATGAGGACTGCCTGAAGCGCATCCGGGAGTCCATCGACGCCACCGCCGCGGAGGGCTTCCGGAACGTGATCACCTTCTCGGGCAATCGGCGCGGGATGGACGATGAGGTGGGGCTGGAGAACTGCGTCAAGGCGCTGAAGCAAGTGGCCGGCTATGCCGAGCAGAAGAAGGTCTGCATCAACCTCGAGTACCTCAACTCGGCGAAGAACCACAAGGACTACATGGCCGACTCCACCAAGTGGTGCGTGGAGCTGGTGCGCCGCGTGGGCTCGGAGCGGGTGAAGGTGCTGTACGACATCTACCACGCCGGGGTGATGGGCGAGGACATCCTCGCGGACATCCGCGACCATCACGAGTGCTGGGGGCACTACCACACGGGGGGCGTGCCGGGGCGCCACGAGATCGACGACAAGCAGACGCTCGACTACCCGGCGATCATGAAGGCCATCGCGGAGACGGGCTTCGACGGCTATGTGGCCCACGAGTTCATTCCGGAGCGGGATCC
>JASFTU010000447.1:0-3205 GCA_050050635.1 Candidatus Brocadiaceae bacterium | reverse complement strand
CCCACCGCAGCGGCGCATGGCGGCCGGCCGGGCGGGAGCGGGGGCCGCCCCCCGGGTGCGCATGGCGGAGGAGCTGAAAGTGCTGCGGGCCATGCAGGCGGAGCTAAACAGGAGGACCGCGCGTGCCACAGCCCGCCGTGCACGGGGGGACGACACGGCAGATCCGTCGCGTCTGGCGGAACGCCAGGCCGCCGTCAGAGGGGCGCTGGAGGAACTGCGGGGGCTATCGGAGGGAGGTGACCGACAGTGAAACGGCGGTCTGCCCACCGTGCGTGTTGCTTCGCCGCCGCTCTGGCCCTTGCGCTATCGGGGGCCGCGGCCCGGCCGGCGTCGCCATCGACCGAGGAGGCCGGGCGACTTCGAGGGGTGGCCCGGCGGGCGAGGGATCCGCTGCAGGGCGTCTCGGAGCGGATGACCGAGGCGGAGCGCCTGCTGGGCGGCGGGCGGCTCGGGGCCGAACTGGAGAGCCTGCAGCGGGAAATCCTGGAGCGGATGGATGCCTTGATCCAGCTCTACCGGCCTTCGGAGGCTGCCACGGAGCAGCGGAAGGCGCGCTCGGAAGTCCCCGGGCGCAGGCCCGGCGGCATGGGGACCGACCGACCCGTCCGCCCGGCCGAGGAGTCCATGGCGGGGGAGGGGCAGTGGCAGTGGGCCCACGTGTTGCCGTCGGAGGTGCCCGAGGGTGATTGGGCACCGGGCCTGCCCCCCGGGGAGCGGCAGAGGATCAACGACACGTTCCGGACGGGCCGCCTGCCCGGGCGGTACAGGCAGCTTCTGCGGCAGTATAACCGGCGGCTGGCCGGCGCCGCGCCGGCAGTTGAGGTGAGCGAGGAGTGAGTCAGTCTTCGGCCGCCCCGGCGTCCGAGCGTCTCAGGCCGGGCAGGGACAGCTCCCGCACCTTCCCCTCCCTGATGTCCTCAGCCAGCGCCTCGCGCACCTCCCCCTTGGCGGTGAAGTAGAGGATCTGCCATCCGCGCTCGGCGATCCGCAGGAGGATGTTCAGTTGTCGGCGGAGGCGGGTGGGGTCGGCCTTCACGAAGGGATCGTCCATGATGAAGAACCCCGATTCCCCGCCGAGGAGCGCCTGCCCGAGCGCGAGCCGCACGGCCAGGTAGAGCTGATCGTAGGCGCCCCCGGAGAGGCCGTCCGCGTCCATGCTCCATCCGCCCGCGCCGGTGACCACCACCCGGCGCTTGTTGTCCTCGTGCACGTAGTCAACCGAGCGGTACAGCCCGCCGGTAATCTCGCCGAAGAGCTTGCTTACCCGACTGTCCGCCCCGAACAGCTCGGCGACTTTCTCCTCCTCCTCCCGCGTTATCTGCTCGAACACCGCGATGGCGGCCCGAGCCGTTTCGATGTTGGCCTCGTTCTGCTCGACGAAACGGCGCAGCCGTTCCCGTACCGCCGGCAGGTCGTCGGAGGTCGAGCAGGTCAGGTCTGCCTCCGTCCCCAGCACCTCACTGGCCTCATGCTCGATCCGCCGCAGATCGTCGCGGAGTTCCTCCACGCTCTGCCGAAGAGAACGCTGTTCCTTCTGCAGGCGATCACGTTCGCCGCGAAGCTCCTGGATGGCCTCCTCGCTGTAGGCGACGTCCGGAGCCTGCTCCCGGTAGGCGGCCATCTCCCTGAGCTTCGCTTCCCAGGCCGCCGTGTTCTCCGGAAGCCCCTCCGATGTCTTCCCGAGCTGGTTCTCCAGAACGGCACTGTGGCTCTGGACGCCGGCCTGGAGGCTGTTCTTTCGATGAAGTGACATGCGATAGTCTTCCAGAGACTCGGCACCCGACTTCATGCAGATGCGGCGGATGGTCTCCTCTGCTCGGCGGATGGTGCGGTCGAGTTCAGGCACCCGCTCTTCGGATAACTCCTCGGCCCGTTTCCTGCGGACGCGCAGGCTGGTCTCCTCCTCGTTCACTTCCTTTCGGAGGGCGCCGTGGGCGTCTTCCAGTTTGCGCACCGCGGCCAGCGCCTCCGAGAGGTCCGCCACGGCCATCCCCGCGTCGGCTGCCCATTCCCGGATACGGTTCAACCTGTGGCGGGCGTCCCTTGCGGAGGTCGTCTGTTGGAAAAGGGATACCGCGACCATCGCACACACCAGGCCGAAGGGCGCGCCGAGCACCCAGAAGGCCCAGTGTCGGGTGAGGATCAGGCCCACCAGGCAGACGGCCGTCAGGAGGCCGAACACGGCGGTTCCGAGCTTGCGCGCGGCGATCTGGCTGTCCGTCGGGGCGGCGCCGTGGCTTTCACGGTAGTCCGTGATGGCCTGCCGGATGCCGGACAGCTTCTCGGCCCGGCGGTCGAGCACCTCAAGCTTGCGCTGTTTCTCCTTGAGGCGTGCCGCCTGCTCCGTGGTGTCCTGCTGGAGCTTGTCGGCTTCGCTCGTCAGTCGTTCGCGCTCGGCTCGGGCCTCCTTGATCCGCTTCCGGGCGTCGTGCCAGGCCTGCTCGTCCTGGTCGGTGAAGTCGTCCAGGAGCCCCAGTTCGTCTGTCTCCTCCCGCAGGGCGGCCAGGGCGGCGGAGCATTTCTCGTAGCGCGTCCGCATGCGGGCCTCTTCCTGCCGGTCCAGCTCGTCCTGGATCGTGTTCAGTCGCTCACGGATCTCGCCCAGCCGCTCCTCGCATCGGTCCAGTTCGGTGGCCTGGATCTGCTCGGTCAGCCGATCGACCTCTTCGACCAGCTCAGCGGCCTGCTCCAGCCGTGAGCCGATTTTATCGTGCTCTTCGGCATCGGAGATCCTTCCGGTCGGCGTCAGGTGCCCGATCTGCCGCAGCTTGTCGGCTATGGCCTGGACCTCCTCCGTCTGCAGCCCGGTGAGCCGGTCGGCCACGTCCGTGTAGAAGGCCGGCTCACCCGCCAGAGAGAGGTCGCTGTTGCGGACCACGAAGATGTTGCGGCAGTCCTCGCTGCGCAGGTCGGTCAGGTCGGGCAGATGGCCGTCGTCGGGCAGGCGCTTCCGGGTGCCGTCTTCCCAGCGGAGCGCGACGTAGCCGACCGGTTCCTCGTCGACCCGCTTGATGCCCTTGAACTGCCGCACGTCCCGGCCCAGCAGCATTCGGACCAGCGCCTCGGCGGTGAGCGTCTTCCCCTCTTCGTTGGGTGCATACAGCAGCGAGAAAGTGCCGGGTCGGACGGGCTCCCTGCCGGCCAGGGGAGGGTATCGCTGGATGAGGAACTCCGTGATTCTCACAGGTCCACCTCCGTCATGGCA
>JASFTU010000446.1:0-3205 GCA_050050635.1 Candidatus Brocadiaceae bacterium | reverse complement strand
ACCACTTCAACAACATAGCCTGGGGCAAGAACAACGACCCCGCCGGCAAGTACTGCAACACGTCCGCCTTCCAGGAGATCATCAGCTACCAGAACACGCTCTTCAACAACACCGTGTTCCGGTTCTTCAAGGGCACCCGCCGCCAGAAGATGGAGGCCGGGCGGGACAAATACCTGGGCAACATCTGGCAGGACATCTCCGGGTGGGTCTTCTGGCACGCCAAGCCCACCGAGGAGGAGGCCGATCCGAACGTCTACCAGATCGGTGAGACGGGGGAGGACTTCGCCTACGAGACCAACGCCTACGCCCGCAACGTCTTCTACGACATCACCGGCAAGATGGGCGTGTTCGAATCCACCGGCGTGCCGCGTCCGAAGCTGGAGCAGATGCGCAAGGCACTGGAGGTCCGCAATGCGATGGCCTCCGGGGTGGGCGTGATGCCCGAGCAGCCGCCCATGCGCAACCCGGCGGGGCACGACTTCCGCCCCACGGACGGGTCGGCCGCCGTCGGCCGCGGCGTGAAGGTCTTCGTTCCCTGGTCTCTCTATGCCATGGTCGGTGAGTGGAACTTCACCCGCAACAACGCCGACCCCACCGAGGTCATCGACGAGCACTGGTACATGACCCCCTACTACGTGGGGCGTGAGGGATACTACACCCGACCGACCTACCCGCTGAAGGCGGTCAACGTCGGCGCGGAGGACTATGTGGACGGCCCCCTGGAGGACTGGACGGTCGGCGCGCTGCGGCTGAACGGACGGGATCAGTACCTGGTGCTGGCCGACGAGAAACTGGACCAGCCCTTCCGGATCGAGGCCGAAGTGCAGGAGACCGGCGGAGGCTGGGCGACGGTCACCGCCCCGACAGCACTCGTGCCGGGGGAGCCCTTCGAGTTCACGGTGAAGCTCGCCGAACCGCACCCCGGGCAGAAAGTCGCCGTGCATCTGCATTGGCGCAAGCAGGCTGCATTCGGCGGGTTCAACGCGTGGGGCGGACTGCCCAAGTCGGCCGAGAGCGTGGGACCGCACACCTTCCGCTTCACCCCGGAAGAGAAGCCCGGCCTGGTGTCCTTCAGCGCCGCCGTCTTCCTGAGTCCGAGCGGCGACTGGGGGGACCGCACCATGGAGGCCCGGGTCGAGTTCCCGAAGGCCGAGGAAGGCGCCGACCCGGATACCCGCACCGTCGCCCTCGGCGGCGAGGCGGAGGAGACCACCCGCTGGGTCAGCATCAGCGGGGCCGACCTGAAGAACCCGGAAGTCCACACGAGCAACTTCCTGGTGGAAGCGTACTTCCGGGCCGAGCCGGGAGAGAACGGAGTCCTGATCGAGAAGATGGGCGACGCCGGCTACTCGGTCGCGATCAACGCGGATGGAGCGGTCACCTTCGCCGTCAAAGGTGCGGGCGGTTCGGCGGAGCTGACGGGAAGGAGCCGCGTCGCTGACGGACGGTGGCACCACGTGATCGCCGAGGCGGACCGGGAAGACGCTGCCCTGACCCTCTACGTGGACGGGCGGCAGGACGCCCGAGGCAGCGGAATCGGGCCGGCTGTCTCCCTGGCGAACGAGGCCGACCTCCACGTCGGCGGCACCCCGCAGGGCCGCTGTGTTGCCGGAACGATCGAGTTCCTCAGGGTCGCGCACGGGACGTTGGCCGATGCCAGGACGACCATCGAGGAGCTCTACGAGTGGCAGACCAACGGACCCTTCCTGAGGGATTTCGCAGGTCGCGAGCCGGTCGGCGAGCGCGAGGCCGGTGCTATCGAACTGACGGACTGACCGATCCCCCGAACCAACACGAGTGAGGAAACCGCACAGAACCATGGACCAGAATCATGACGGGCGTTCCCGCATGGACCGCCGTGAGTTCCTGACCCGCGGATCGGCCCTCATGGCCGGGGCAGCCCTGCTGCCCGGTTTTGCCGGCGTAGCATCCGGGGGTACGGCGCAGGAGAGACCGAACATCATCGTCATCGTGGCCGACGACCTGACCCCCCACTATCTGGGTTGCTACGGGGGAAGGACGCCGACCCCGCACCTGGACCGCCTGGCCGGGGACGGCGTGAAGTTCGAGCGGGCCCACTGTACCAGCCCGTTGTGCAACCCCACCCGCTACTCGCTTCTCACCGGCCAGTACCCCGGCCGCAACCCGAACACCTACCAGAGATGGCCGGAGGATCAGCCGTACTGGCTGGGGCAGTCCACGAAGTGGACGGCAGACGACTCCTCCATCGCCCGTACGATGAGGGCGGCTGGATACCGGACGGGCTACGTCGGCAAGTGGCACAGCAACTTCGAACTCGACACGGACCTCAAATGGCCGGACGACATGGATCCGGATGAGCCGGAGATGGACCGCATGCTCCGGGAGCGGCACGCGAAGCACGTCGGGGTGATCAAGGAGCTCTCGGGGTTCGACCACGTGGGCAGCCTTGTTGTGGGAAACCTGGACAGGAAGGCGAAGAAGTCCCCGAAGGCGGGCTACCACAACCCCGAGTGGCAGACGCGGGGCGCGCTGGACTTCATCGACCGTTCCGCAGCGGCGGGCAAGCCCTTCTTCCTGCATCTTGCGAACTCCATCCCCCATTCGCCGGACAACCTGGAGGCGCTGGAGCAGGACACCCGCTACACCCAGGCCGGTAAGCTCGACGGACCGCTTACCTGTCACCCACCCCGCCACACCGTGCGGGAGCGACTCCAGGCGGCAGGGCTGAACACCACCGGTCCGCTGGCCAGCATAAACGCCGGCACCATCGTGTTGGACGACCAGCTCGGAGCTCTCCGCAGGAGGCTGGCTCAGCTGGGCATTGCCGACAACACGATGATCGTGTGGTTGGCCGATCATTCCATCTACGGGAAGGGAACGGTGTACGTCCCGGGCACCCACGTGCCCATGATCGCCGCCTGGCCCACCGGGCTGCCGGCGGGCTCGCAGGTGGGCACTCCCGTCTCCCTGGTTGACTTGTTCCGGACGTGCGCGGCCGCTGCGGGCGCGGAGCTGCCCCCCGATCGGATTGACGGCGAGAACATCCTGCCACTCATGCGCGGGGAGACCCGGAGCCACCAACCCGTGTACATGGAGGTGAACTGGTTCCGCGGCCTGCTCCGGGACAACCTGCACTACGTCGCGTTCCGGCCCCCCGCCGACGTGCTGGAGAAGATGGAACGCAGGGAGATCAACGTGGCCGTCGACCAGGCGTGGGGCAACT
>JASFTU010000445.1:0-3208 GCA_050050635.1 Candidatus Brocadiaceae bacterium | reverse complement strand
TAAACGTCACGCTGAGGACGTTTTGTGCCGACAACGCAGCCATTCGGGTTTCGCAGCCGCCCGCAGTAGATCCGGGTTTTGAGATAGATTCTAAGCGCCAAGTTAGTCTGAGCCTTGGCCGAAGGCGGGGACGGCATCGCGGAGCTATTCCGACTTGAGTTGAGATGCCGGTCAAGATATCCTTTGAGCTTGCCTATGCCTCGGGCGTCTTCGAGGACCAGACCGAGCGCCTGGCCCACGCCCTTTCGGCGCCATGTCGCCGCGGCGGGGAGGGGAAACGCCCGCTCGACGCCATGCTCCTCGCGACGCCTCGATAGGAGACCGGACGGGCATGACTGCCGACGAGACGGTTCAGAGCCGGATTCGTGAGATGGTTGACCGGATAGTGCGCGAGTTCAGGCCGGAGCGGGTGATCCTTTTCGGCTCGCACGCCCGCGGCGAGGGAGGGCCTGACAGCGACGTGGACCTGCTGGTGGTCATGGCGGTGAAGGGCTCCAAGAGGCGCGCCAGGCTGGCCATCCGCCGCGCACTGCACGATATCCCGATGCCGAAGGACATCATCGTGACCACGCCGGAGGACTTCGGTTGGCGCAAGGAGGTGGCGGGGACCGTGGAGCGGCCGGCCTCTGAAGAGGGAGAGGTGCTCTATGCCCGACCGTGAGAAGGTCTTGCTGGTCGCCAGAGGCTGGGTGGCGAAAGCGGAGAACGATCTGAAGACTGCGTCACATACTCTGAAGCTCGGGACGGATTGCCCTACGGACGCCGTCTGCTTCCACGCTCAGCAAACGGTGGAGAAATACGTGAAGGCGTTGTTGGTCCTGCGGGGCATTGACTTCCCGAAGACGCATGATCTGGAGGCCCTCCTGAGTCTGGTTCCCGCGGCTGACCGGCCGGAGGTCTCGGAGGACGAGCAGGCCCGGTTGACCGACTATGCCACGGTGATGCGATACCCCGGGGACTACGAACCGATATCGCTCGCCGAAGCTCGACGTGCAGTGGCGGTTGCGAGGCGAGTCCGAGGAGCGGCGCGCAAGCTGCTACCGAAGGATGCTCTTTGAAGGGGCAACTGAGGCAGCCCCGGCACAGGGTGGTAACGCCGAAGAAGAGGAGCGGGAGGGGCGGTGGCTCAGTCCCAGCGAGTTCGCGTTTGCCCTGGAGCAGGTAGTGGCTGGCGCAGCGCCCGAAGACCGCAAAGGGCCGGTTCGGTTCTTCGAGGCGATAGGGAAGGCCCAAAAGGCCTCTGGTGCACGCACTCGACCTCGGTCAGCAAGGTGAACTGGAGCGTGTCGGATAGGCTGCGCAAGCAGATCGCGCTCGAGCGGGAGCTTGGCGGCTTCCCGGCGGCGGGCCCGCAGAGCCAGTAATGCGCACCCGCCTCTTGCTTCTGCCTTCGCCCCGAGTGCGGCCCAGCGGGCGCTTCACTTCCTGCGGCCGAAGATGAGGGATAGGCCCGCCAGCGAGGCTCCGCCCGCCCCCAGCGCGAAGCCGTAGAAGATGCCGCGGCTTATCAGCGTGACGGCGGCGGCCGTCTGCGCGGTGATGCCGAAGGCCGCACACAGCGCCAGCATTGCCCCCTCCATGAATCCCGCCCCGCCGGGCGACATCGACACGTCGCCGACGCAGGTGGAGATCGTCACAATGACGATGACCCGGGGGAAACCGATCGGCACGCCGAAGCCGAGAAAGAGCACGTGGTGCAACAGGCAGAACAGCAGCCAGGCGCCGCCGCTGATGACGACGATCTTCAGCACCGACCGCGGGCTGCCGGCCGCCCGTGCGATGGGCGAGAAAACGTTGTCCAGCTTGCGGATGGCGTAATCCTCGAACTGGCCGTAGGTGCGGAAACGCCTGCGGATGAACTTCAGCAGCCGGCTGTGGTAGACGGCCGGCAGCAGCCTGTTAAGCAGCGGGGAGCGCAGGTTCACGTGCTTGCGCAGCAGGGCGCCGCTGACCACGGTGACCAGCAGCAGGGCGATCCCCGTCAGCAACGCGGCCTTGATGAGCGCCTCCATGGGCACCAGGACCACCACGACCAGCAGCGAGACGACCAGGAACCCGACCACCACGGCCGCGTTGCCCAGCTTGTCGGCCAGGATCGTGCCGAGGTAGGCGCTCTTTTCCCCGCCGTAGGCGGCGCTCATGTAGTAGGCCCGGATCGGCTCGCCGCCCACGCGCGCTCCCGGTGTGACCACGTTGCCGAAGACCCCCGCCATGTAGATGGGGAAAAGGGAAAGGATGCTACGCCTCTCGGGCGGCCGCATCAGCAACTGCATGCGGAACGCCCACAGCACGAAAACCGCCAGTTGCAGCAGGGCGGCGCTCATCAGGGCGGGAGGGGGCGTGCGCCCTATCTCGGAGATGATGCTGCGGAACCCTATGCGCCTCAGCACGTAACAGAGCAGACCCAGCACCGCCAGCACGGCCAGCACCTTCAGCGCGGTGGCCGCCTTAGGCCGGATCATCGGCCGTGCCTCGCTTCCGCAGACGGGCGAGCGCGATCGCGTGGTAGAGCGCCGCCCAGGTGAGCTGGAGGTTGTCCCTGACGGTGATGCTGCTCTCCGCCGCGCCGTAGCTGTAGGGGATGTCGACCTCCGCGATGCGGAAGAGCCGCCCCCGCTGCGCTGCCAGCCGGCCGAAGAGCAGCATGGAGGTGTGCTCCAGGGTGTACCCGCCTTCCTCGGCCAGGTTCTCGGCCAGGAACTGCGCCACCTGGCGCGTGTAGATCCTGTAGCCGCTCTGCACGTCGGTGATGGGGATGCGGGCCAGCAGCCGGTAGGGGGCGTTGGCCAGCCGGTTGGCCAGGCGGCGCACGGGGGGCATCTGCCCCCGCCCGCGCCGGCCGATCACCACGTCGTAGGGCCCTGCCAGGTGGCACATTCCCGGCAGCAGGGCGGGGTCGTCCTGCATGTCGGCGTCCAGCACGGCCACCGCCTCCCAGCCGGGGCGTCCGAGCGCCCGCTGCAGGCCGTGCTTGACGGCGGCCTGTTTGCCCTGGTTCACCAGGTGGTGCACCGCGAGGACGCGGTCACGCTCTTCGGCAAGCTGCTGGACGATGGCGCCGGTGCGGTCTTCGGAGCAGTCGTCGACGCAGACGACCAGCCCGGCCCCCGCACCCAGCGCGGCATCGGCGGCCTCCCCGACGTGGCGCTCCTCGTTGTAGGCGGGGAAGACGACGGCCACCCGCTCCATCCTCTCTTCGCGGCCGCCG
>JASFTU010000444.1:0-3214 GCA_050050635.1 Candidatus Brocadiaceae bacterium | reverse complement strand
GTCAGCATGGTCCTTCTCCTGGCGGTGATAGTGGCCATCCTGGCGACGTTCGCGGGGGAGTACGAGCCGCCGCCCCCGGCGGGGACGGTCAGCTTCGCCGTGCCGGCAGTCAGTGTTCAGGATCCTGGCTCACCGGTCTGGCGGGGGGTCGGTGCGGGCGAGTCGCTGTTGCCGGGCGCCGGGCTTCGCACGGAGAGGGACGCGTGGGCGAAAATCGCGTCCGGAGGCGTCGAGTGGTGGCTGGGAGGCTCCTCGGGCCTGCGCCTCGGGGACGCCGGCACAGCGGAACTCGCTGGGGGGCGAACCTTCGTCTCCTGCGACGGGTCGCTCGAAGGGGGAGTGAGGTTGATCACCACCCCCGGGGAGGCGCTCTGTGCGGCCGGCGAGTTTGTTGCGGCCGCCTCCACCAGACGGCTGCGTGTGGCGTGTGTCAGCGGTCGGGTCACCGTGAAGACGAATGGCGATGGGAAGGAGCAAGTCCTGGCCGAAGGCGAAGCCACGATGGTGACGCAGGAGAGCGGCGCCTGCCGGGTCAGGAGAGCACGGGTGCCCGAACTGACGCACTGGTTGAAGGGCTTCGGACATGGAGTGTCCGGAAGGCTGCGGCTGCGTCAGCTTGCGTCGGTTCCACTGGACCCATCGGAACCGAGGCTTCCCCCGGCAATCCACGTCGAAGATCTGACGTGCCGGGTCCATCTGCGAGGTCCTCTCGCGTTGGTGACAGTGCGGGCCCGTCTGCAGAATCAGAGCGGACGGCCGTGGGAGGGCGACCTCTCAGTGAGGGAGCTTGCACTGCCGGTCGCCCTCGCAGCCACGCCCGGCAGCGTCCGGCTGTCCGCGGGCGGGCGAGGTACGTGCGAAGCGGCCGCCGTCTTCGTGCTGCCGGAGAGAGAAGGTCGCGCCGTTCTGGGTCTCAACCCGCGCGTCTGGACCGGGAACCGTGTCGAGAAACTTACGCTCTCGATCGACGCATCGGCGGAAGAGGGCTTCGACGAGTTGAGCTGCCCGCTGGCTCAGTGGTCGGTCCGGAAGGAGGATTCGGTCCGGTGGTCCTGGTCGGCGGCGGACCTCCGGCCGGGCACTCCCGTCGTACTGGAGGCCGAGTTGGGCGGTTCGAACACCGTGGACGTGCTTCAGGTCGGCAACGGGGCGGACGTGCTGTTGCTCGCGGCGTGGCGGCCGAAGATGCCCAGGCACGACTGGATTGGCCGGAAGACGAACGTCTTCGTGGCGTCGGACGTTGCTGTCTCCTCCGCTGAGATGGGGAGGTACTACGGGCAGCAGGTGATGGAGACCGTTCTGGGGGCTCTGCCGCCCGGCTGCTCGACGGCGCTGCTGGCATGGGATGGCAAGCTCAGGGTGGACCCCCGGCCTCTGTCCCGGCATCTGCCCGCGCGCGTGGAGGACATGCTCGCGGCGCTGTGGGACCTGGAAGTCGGGCCGGGCGAAGCGGGCGGCGATTTCGTCCGCCAGGCGACCGCTCTGGCCGCGGCAGCCGGAGATGAGAAGCTCCTGGTCTTTGTCACTCCGACGCAGCCGGCGGCGCTCGACTGGCTGGACGCAGGAGAAGGGCTGCCGCCCGATCTGCGGGTGATCGTGTTGCAGCTCGACGCGGAGGTGCCGTCTGCGGGCTGGCGGCGACTGTGTGAGAGGAGCGGCGGAGCGGCCATGGCCGTGCCGCCTTCGATGGCCCCGCGCCTCGCGGCGATGGACTTCCTGTGGAACCTGAAGTGGGGCGCCGTCGAGGAGAGGGCGATCGGAGTTGCCGGTGCCACAGAAGGAGTGGTTCTGCCGCCGCCGAGCACTTTCGCGAACCAGCCCGTTGTCGCGCTGTTGCGCGCGGAACGGGAAGGTCCGACCGAAGCCGGTTTCCGCGTGCGTGCCGACGGGCGCTCGCGGACCCGGGAGTTCATGGTCCGCCCGGGGGAGGGCGTTGCCGCCGGGGAGCTGACCCGGCGGCTGGCGCGGTCGCTGGCGGCGCGCCTCGAGTGAGTCAGGCGAGCAGGCACGGGGGCATGCCCCTACGCCAGACGCGGGGCGCCGACTGCGATTGTGGGGCCGCTCCCCGAGGTCGCCCGGCACACTTCCCTTGGGTGGGGGTCATGTCCCGGGAAGGGAACGCAATCGGTGTGCAATGGCCCGCCGGTTCTGATAGAATCCCGTTACACTATGAGCTGGCGACCGGAGGGGTTTGCATGCACAGACATGGTCGAGCGGGACGGTTCGGGCACTGCTTCCTGGCCGTCGTCGTGTGCCTGGTAACTGGCGCGACCACAGTGGGGGCCGTGGAGCTGTGGATGCCGGAGACCGGCGAAGTGGAACTCGAGGAGCCCTCCCGGGACAGCGTGGAGGCAAGACTGGAGCACGCCTACGCCTTGGTCGGAGCCGGCCAGTGGGCCAGCGGCATCGCCGAGCTGCGGGCGCTCGTCGGTGAGTATCCCGAGGCGGACTGGGTGCCGGAGGCGCGGCTGATGGTCGGTCGGGCGCTGCTGATTGGCGGTAAGTTCGAGAAGGCGTTCAGAGAGCTGCATCGGCTGGCGGCCGATTACCCCGACAGCGCGCTGGCAGCAGAGGCGAGGCGTCTCCAGAGGAGCGCTGCTCGACGGGAGGCTTCGGCCGATCTGGGTGATGCCTTCCAGATGTATGCCGACCTGGAGGAGAGGGCAGCCGACGAGTACGAAGCGGCGGACGTGCTGCGGGAGAAGGCCGACGCAGCGCTCGATGCGGGGCGTTACCTTCAGGCGCAGGACGAGTACCTGGCTCTGGTGAGCTTCTACCCGCGCAGCGAGTGGGTGCCTTACTGCTGGTTCAAAGTGGCCCAGTGCGAGTGGGAACGTGCGGCCTGGCTGGCACTCGGTCTGGAAGGCGTGCAGGAGGCCGAGCGTTCGTTCCGCGACTTCGCTGAAGCATATCCGGAGCATCCATTGGCGTCCGAGGCGGAGCAGAAGGCGGGCGAGGCCCGGCGCCGGCGTGCTGAGCTCAACGCACAGATAGCCCGCTACTACATCGAGGCCGAGAAGCGCCCGTGGGCGAGCGTCAACTACCTGGAACACCTGCGGACCGAGTTCGCCGGAACGCCGCAGGCCGAGTGGGCCGCGAAGAAGCTGGCACAGGTCAAGAAGCAACTGCCGGCACCACCGCACGGACAGATCCGGGGCCTGACGCTGTCGGGAGTACGCGGCATGAGGAGTGCCGAAGAGCAGCAGTAGAGCAA
>JASFTU010000443.1:0-3216 GCA_050050635.1 Candidatus Brocadiaceae bacterium | reverse complement strand
CGTGGCACGACGGTGCGGGACTGCGCGTGCGGCTCTACGCGCACGGGGGCTTGCTCGGCAGGTTGTGGGGAACGGTGTTTCTCGGATCGTCCCGGATGGTCGAGGAGTTCCGGATGGCCCTGCACGCAGTCCGTGAGGGCGTGCCGACCGCCGAACCCTTCGCGCTGCGCGTGGAGCGGGTGCTCGGTCCCTTCGTCCGCGCGATGTACGTCACCGAAACGATACCGGACGCAGTGAACCTGCTGCAGTTATGCGAGAGCGGGCGGGCGGGCGAACTCAGCCCGGCTCAGCGGGCCGGCCTCGCGGATGCCCTGGCCCGGACGGTGGCCCGTATGCACGACGCGGGCATACTCCACGGTGACCTGAACCTGAAGAACCTCCTTGTGCGGAACGCATGCGACGCGCCGGAAGCGTTCGTCATAGATTTCGACAGGGCGCGACGCAGGGAGACGGTTTCACTCGCCGAGCGGATGGCGAACCTGTTGCGGCTGGACCGCTCGATCCTGAAGTGGCCGGCCTCGCGTCAGGCCATTGGGGTCCTGGACCGGATGCGGCTGCTGCACAGCTACCTTGCGCGGTACCCCCAATGGGCCGACCGCTGGGCCCGCATAGCGCGTCGGTACGGCAGTGGCCACCTGCGCCACCGTCTGTTCCGGCAGAAGGGCTGAGTCAGCCGATACATTGAGGAAGGAGGCGGCTGGAGATGGAGAAAGTTAACGCCAACGAACTGGAGTATCGGAACACGGTCAGCGGGCCGAAGTACCTGTTCCGCGGCCCGCGCATCGACTGGGGACTGATCCGCTTCCTCCCGGGCGAGGAGCTGGGCGCGCACTACCACAACGAAGTGGAGGAGACGTTCTACTTCACCAGCGGACGGGGAACGCTGATCGCCGACGGCCTGGAGTACGACATCGGACCGGGCGACGCGTTCCGCATGGAACCGGGCGAGATCCACAACGTCGTCAATACCGGTCAGGACCCCCTCGACGGGGTCTTCATCAAGCACACCTACAAGCCCGACGACAAGGTGAGCGCGGATCGGTAGCATGCCTTTTGCAATCCGCAGGCACCAGGGGATATAATCCCTCACAACGAGCGGGACCTGTCGGGCCTTCCATCCGGTCGAGCCTATGGACTACCTCCACGAAGCGCGCCAGATCATCCAGCAGGAAATCGATACTCTCCAGGCGATGAGAGAGCACCTGGGGTCGGAGTTCGAGCGCGCCGTCGAGCTCATCTTCAACTGCCAGGGCCGTGTAATTGTCACCGGCGTCGGAAAGGCCGGCCTCATCGGACAGAAGATCTCGGCCACGCTGGCCAGCACGGGAACTACCTCCTACTGGATGCACGCCGTGGAGGCTCGTCACGGCGACCTGGGCCGCGTACGGCCGGGCGACGTGGTCCTGGCCCTGAGCAATAGCGGGGAGACCGAAGTCGTCCAGCTGTTGCCCGCCCTGAAGAAGCTCAACGTCCCGATTATCGCCATAACGGGCGATCGCACCTCCACCCTGGCCCGACGTAGCGACCTGGTGCTGGACATCGGGCAGATCCAGGAAGCGTGCCCGCTGGGCCTCGCCCCGTCGTGCAGCACGACGGCGATGGTGGTGATGGGCGACGCCCTCGCACTGACCATCTTCGGCATGCGGAAATGGCAGCCGGAGGACTACGCCTTCTACCATCCCGGCGGCGAGCTGGGCCGGAAGCTCATCACCGTCCAGGAGGTCATGAAAGAGGAACTGGGCAACCCGATCGCCCCCGCGACGGCGACTCTGCGGGAAGCCCTGGAGGCCATGGGCGGCCGCGGGAGCTACGGCGCGGTGAGCCTGGTGGATGAGGAGGGAAAGCTGGTCGGGTTCTTCACCGACGGCGACCTCCGGCGGCTCATGCAGAGCGAGGAGCCGGGAGTCCTGGACGGCCCCGTCAGCCGCGTGATGACCCCCGACCCGAAGACGATCGGAGCCGACAGCCTCGCCGCCGAAGCCTACCGCATGCTCCGCGACTTCCGCGTCGACCAGGTGCCCGTGGTGGACGAGGAAGGCCGACCGGTCGGCATCCTCGACGTGCAGGACTGGCTGGACGTCGAACGAGGAATGGACGCGGCACCCAAGAGATAGGCCCACACCGGATGCAGAAGCTCCGCGACAATGCCGACGAACTGGCCCGAGGGGTCCGCATGTTCATCATGGACGTCGACGGAGTGCTTACAGACGGCAGGATTCTGTTCGTCGGAGACTCGGAGGGCGTGGCGTTCAGCGTCCACGACGGGACCGGCATCAAGTACCTGCAGCGCTGTGGCGTCCAGACCGCCATCATCACCGGCCGCGAGGTGGCAGCCGTGCGCGCACGGGCACGGGATCTTGGCATCGAACACGTTGTCCTGGGCGCGAAAGTGAAGATGCAGGCGTACGAGGAAATCCGCGACCGCACTGGCCATGAGGACGAAGCCGTCGCCTACATCGGTGACGATCTGCCCGACATCCCGGTGATGCGCCGGGTCGGACTGGCTCTGACCGTCCCCGGTGCGCCCACTGAAGTCGTGGAGACGGCCCACGCGGTGACCGGGACGCCGGGCGGCCGGGGCGCCGTGCGTGAGGCGGCCGAGTTCATACTCAGATCACAGCACAAATGGGAACGGATTCTCCAGCGCTACCTCCCGCCGACGGAAGGGGAAGAGCCGAGGTGACCTGCGAACTGAACGTTGAGCTGGACGGCACGGTCGTCGCGCTGACCGGCGGCGGCGGCGTGCTCTGCGGCACAATGGCTCGCGCCCTCGGCGCGCGGGGAGCTGCAGTCGCCGTTCTCGACGTGGTCGAGGAGGCCGCCCGTAGAGTGGCAGATGACATCTGCGCGGACGGGGGTCGGGCCCTGGCCGTTACCTGCGACGTCCTGGACAGGGAACAACTCCAGCGCGCCCGGGAAGTCGTCGAGCAGGAGCTCGGCCCCACCGGTGCACTGGTCAACGGCGCGGGCGGCAACAAGGCCGAGGCCACAACCACGCCGGAGCTGCCGTTTTTCGACCTCGACAAAGACGCCGTGCGCTGGGTCTTCGACCTCAATTTCCTGGGTACGTTCCTCGCATCCCAGGTCTTCGGCAGAGCAATGGCGGAGCGCGGGAAGGGGCAGATCATCAACATCTCCAGCATGAATGCCATCCGGCCTCTCACCCGGATTCCGGCCTACTCGGCCGCCAAAGGGGCGGTGAGCAATTTCACCCGA
>JASFTU010000442.1:0-3218 GCA_050050635.1 Candidatus Brocadiaceae bacterium | reverse complement strand
GTTGACCTTGATCTCCAGGTCGCCGCCGTCGAGGGTCATCTCGTAGTCGTTCCACTCGCCGATGGGCCGCTCGTTGGAGGGGTGCATCTTCTTCGTGTTGCGCCCCCGGGTGCGGTCCTCGGCGACCGTCATGACCACCTTGTCGATGTTCCAGATGTCGCCCATGGCGCCGGACATGCCCTGGGCCTCGATGGACTTGGGCCACACCTTGTCCTCGCCCACCATCCGCAGGAGCACGCCGCTGTTGCCCGCGCTCACGTGGCGCAACTGCAGGTGCAGCGTGTAGTTGGTGTGGTCCGCCGTGGTGCGCAGGTACCCGGCCGGCTTGCCGGTGTTGGTGATGACGCCATCCGCGACGCCGAAGGTGTCCTTGCAGGCGTCACTGGAGGGGACCCAGCCCTCGAGGTCCGTGCCATTGAACAGCCGCACGGCGCTGCCGTAGTTGGAGTCGAGCTGCTTGAGGCGGATGTCCCTGAACTCCACCACCATGGGCGGCCCCTGGTGGATCTGCAGCGCCAGGATGCCCTCCCTGGCCGCGCCCCTGCGATCGTTCGCGTCCGCCGGATCAGTGACGCGGTCATTGTCGATGAGCGCAATCGTCGGGTAGCCGTTGAGGTAGTGCCGGATGTAGTTGCCCTGGGCGATGATGGTGTACTCGTTCCAGTCCTGCTCCTTGTAGTACCCGGCCTCCTTGATGGCCTCCACGTCGGACACGTTGCCGACGACGTTCTTCTCGCCCTCGGCATCGATGATCATGAAGTCCCCGACGTTGACGAGCCAGCCGCGGGCGGCCTCGTGGTACAGGAAGCCGACCTTGCCCTGTTGGTTGCAGACCTCGGCCTGGTACCCGCCGACGCGCCACTCGCCGAAGACCTTGCTGCGGTACTGTATGCCGGAATTGCCGTTCTGGATGCGGAACTGGATCTTGAGGGCGAAGTCCTTGAGCGTCCCGCCCTTCCACACGCAGAAGGTGTTGCCCCGGGCGGGGTTCTCCTCCGTCGTCTGGCCGCGGATGACGCCGTCCTGCACGGACCACAGCCGCGGGTCCCCATCCCAATCCGTGAGGTCCTCGCCGTTGAAGATCGAGACGTACCCCTCAGCGGCATCGGTCTCCGCCGCGATGCCCGCGGCGCCGAGCCAGACGGCCCAGCAGAGCACGACCAACGATACGAGTATCAAGCGCACGGCTCATTCCCCCTTGGGTGGATTGAGCAAAGGCGGGAGCCCGCCGAGGGGCTCCCCTACTGGAAAGGCAGAACGGCCAAGACTTTTACGGCTCGCACACGACCCGAAGGCCGACGAAGGGCGCGTCCTGGAGCCACCAGACGCCCTTGGGGAACTGCGGGTCGCTGATGTCCCAGTCCTCGTTGTCCTCCTCGAAGGCGGCCGGGTGTACGTCCTCAGCCGAGGCGTCCCAGTGCCCGCCGCGCACGACCTTGCGCTCTCCGGCAGCGGCGCACCATTCGGCCACGCCGCCGAGCATGTCGTGGATGCCCCACGCGTTGGGCTCTTTCTTCCCGACGGGCTGGGCCTGCCAGTCGGAGTTGTCGGTGTACCACGCGTGCTTGTCGAGCAGCGCCTCGTCCGTGATGGGCCCGGCGGGCAGCGCGCCGGCGCGGCAGGCGTACTCCCACTCGGCCTCCGTGGGCAGGCGATACTTCTTCCCGGTGCGCCACGAGAGCCACTTGCAGTAGTGGACGGCGGCGTGGTGGCTGATGCCAATGCCGGCGTAGCCCTGGTGCCCGAAGCCCTCGGTGGGGTCCCCGTAGGGCTTGCTGGGGCGGGAGATGGCGTCGGCGCCCTCCGTGGTCTCGCCCTCCACGACATCGAGGCTGAAGGCGTACACGTCGTACTCGTCCCACGTCACCTCGGTCTTCCCGATATAGAAGCCCTTGAGCTCCACCTGCTCCTTCGCGCCCTCCTTGGCCGGGTTGGCGAACTCATACGTGCCGCCCGGGACGGGCAGCATCTCGAACTTGACCACGGTGTTGGGGATGGTCTCCACGTAGGGTTTCAGGGCATCGTCCCGCGCGGTGACGCTCACGCACAGCGTGCCGAGCAGCAGGGCGCCCGCCAGGAGAAGAAGCCCGGGGCGATACGAATTGGCTCGGCGTGTGTTCGTACATGTGAGGCCTGTGGATGAGGAGTTGAGAGTGAACCTGAACAATCGCATCATAGTTCCCTTTCTCGTGGTGCTGGTGAGTGTGGCCCCGGCCGGCGGCGGCTCCGCGGACGGTGACCAGGGCGTGCAGCGGCACCATTATGCCGCGATTCGCATGGGTGTGCAAGTGCGCACCATCGTCTATGCGCCCGACGCCGAGGCGGCGGCGCGCGCGTGCGAGGCGGTCTTCGCCCGCATCGACGAGATCGAAGACGTCGCGAGCGACTATCGCCGCACCAGCGAGCTCATGCGCCTGTGCGAGCAGGCGGGCGGTCCGCCGGTCCCGGTGAGCGATGAGCTGCTTCTTCTACTAACACGCGCGCAGGCCCTTTCGGCCCGCACGCGGGGTGTGTTTGACGTCACAGCCGGGCCGTACATCCGGCTGTGGCGGGAGGCGCGGGAGACGGGGCAGATGCCGGCCGAGGAGGCGCTGGAGCAGGCGGGGGAGCTGGTCGGGTGGGAGAAGATGCGGATCTACCGGGAGGCCGGGACGGTGGAGCTGCTGGTGCCGGGGATGCAGCTCGACCTGGGCGGGGTCGCGAAGGGGTACGCGCTGGACGAGGCGCTGGAGACGCTGCGGGAGCATGGCATCGGGAGCGCGCTGATCGAGGCTGGGGGGGATATCGTGGTCGGTGATGCGCCGCCGGCGAGGGATGGCTGGCGGATCGAGGTCGCCAACGCGAAGCCGAAGCAGCGCATGGTCGTGCTGGCGAACGCGGCCATCTCGACCTCAGGAGACGTGGAGCAGTACGTGGAGATGGGCGGGAAGCGGTACTCGCATATCGTGGATCCGCGGACGGGCCTCGGGCTGACGAGGCGCACCGCCGCCACCGTGATTGCGCCGGACGGGATCACGTCGGACAGCCTGGCAACGGCCGCGTGCGTGCTGGGGAAGAAGCGGGGGATGCGGCTGATTCGGTCGGCGCCGGGGGCGAAGGGATACATCCGGCGGGTGCGGAGGGGACGGTAGGGGCGGCCGTTACGCATCCTTGCGCACGAGGCGGCGGTGCTCCCAGAGCAGGACCCGTTTGCCCTCCTCCTCCACGAAGCGGACCCA
>JASFTU010000441.1:0-3219 GCA_050050635.1 Candidatus Brocadiaceae bacterium | reverse complement strand
CACGTTCGTGAACTGGACAGGCTCTCCGTTGCAGGTGACCTCCCGGGCCTCCGCCCCTTCGGACAGCAGCAGGTGGCAGCGTAACCGTTCGCCGCTCGCGGTCAGGTGGAGCGACGCCGTCCGTTCCCCGGCATCGTGCCCCCGTGGGGACATCCTCGAAGGCCAAGGCTGCGTGCTCCAGCGGCGCGACGAGCGACGAGTCTGCCTCAGGCCCGGACAGCTCCGTGGTTGACTCCCGTCGGGGGCGGAAGGGAGGAGTCTCGGGTGCGGTCCAGCGCATCATAGCCGCTTCGCGGCTCGTGTCAAGACGGCCACTGAGGGGGCAGGATCCGGCGGTTTTCCCCGTGGACACGCAAGAAACGCGAGTCTATAATGCGACCGGTTCGCGGTGCCGCCAACACAGGTTTGCTCGCGGGGGGAGAGCGATGAAGCTGAAGTGTCGGTGCGGGCAGATGGTGAACCTTGGCCAGGCCACAAGCGGGCTGGTCTCTTGTCTTGCGTGTGGCCGGGCGTATGAGATAGTCGTCGGCGAGAACGGCAAGCGCCGCGCCCGGCTTCTCAGCGGCCCACCGCCACCCGGCGCCACGAGGGCAGGACAGGGGGCCGGACGTCCGGGCGGCACCCTCGAGGTGGGGCAGAAACCACAGGTGGACGTGCAGAGCGCGACACCTGTGGGCACAGCCGATGACACGCTGTCCCCCGGGGCCTCTCCCCCTGCCGCACCAGCGGTCCCTTCCGTCGCCGCGCCGACGGCGCTGTGCAGGCTGGCGGACTGGTCGTTCAACGCAGTTCTGCTGATCGCGGTGGTGGCCTACTTCGTGGCAACCAAGGGGGAGGCCGACACGACCTTCTCCGTGATCCTACGGATGCTGGGCTGGTACGTCGCGCTCTCCTGCCTGCTCCGCATCGCGTTGCTCTTCAGCGTGGCGGTCGTCTACGCCGCGCTTCGGGTTGCCGGGAATCCACGCCCGACTCCCGGTCCCATCCCCGTGCCGGGCCTCACCTACGGCGCGAACGGCCCGGTGCTCGGTTGCGGCATCGTTCTCGTAGGCCTCGTTATGGTTGTGGCGAGTTTCCTTGTGAAAGAGGACGGGCTCAGGAGCGCTCTGCTGGCCGTCGGGATCGCCCTGGTATGGGTCGTCGCGCCGGTAGTGAGATACGCGTTCCCGGTCGCGAAGGCGGGTCAGGGCGCCGCGCAGTGAATCCGAAGCCACTGTGAAGGCGTTGACTCTGGGCAATGCGGCTTGGACCGGTGCCCAGGGTTCGACGGGTCGAGTGCGGGAAGGCGTTCGTCGCCAGAAGAGGAGACCGCGATGACGAACCAGGACGAGCAGTACCTCAACTTGCTGTCAATCTTCCACTACGTGGTGGGCGGCATCGCGGCGCTGTTCGCGTGCTTCCCCATTATACACGTGGTGATGGGTGTGCTGATGCTGACCGGCGTGATGGCCGATAATGGGGGGCCGCCGGCGGCCTTCGGCATATTCTTCGTGGCGGTCGGCGCGCTGATGGTCCTGGTGGGTTGGGCCTTTGCCGTTCTTCTCGTGCTGGCGGGCTACTTCCTGTCGGCGCGCAGGCACCACACTTTCTGCCTGGTGATGGCGGCGGTGGCCTGCATATTCATGCCCTTCGGCACGGTGCTGGGGGTATTCACGATAATCGTCCTGGTCCGCCCATCGGTGAGGCAGCTCTTCGGGATCGAGCCCGATCTCCAGCCCGTCGATGAGCCGGAGTAACTCAAAGGGAAACGCCGGGGGCTTCCCGCCTCGCCACGGGGCAGCCAGGCGCCTGCTATGGGCCGGGAGTTTGGTTCGCGTCCCAGAGCTTGGCGTACTCGGTTGCCCTGCTGGTGAGTGATGCACAGAAGCGGGCGAAGCACAACTCCTCGCAGGGCTCGCGGTAGGCCCCGTTCGGTCCGGTCTGCCGATCAGAGAGCAGCAGACAGGCCGCGTCGTACAGGCGTTCGCGCACCAGGCGCTTGCACAAGACCTCGTAGCGCTTCGCGTACGACGCTCCCTTGAACACCGGGAAAACGCCGAAGTGCGGTTCGCTGACACGGACCGGTCGCGTGGACTCAGGCGCTTCCTCCAGCAGCATCAGATAGCCCAGCCAGGGGCGCGGGGAGGGCTCGAATGCGCCTTCCCGATACGCAGTCCACATATCTTGCGAACTCCCAATCGCCTCCTCGCTGCGGTTGTTGTAGTTGTTGCCGAACGAGGGCCCCACCTGCGACTTGAGCTCGACTGTTGCCAGAAGTCGGTTCTGATGGACGACGAGAAGGTCCCACTCCTTGGTAGCTCTGAAGAAACCCGGAAGGGTAACCCCACCCCCTGCCCTCTTGTGGTAGATGGTTTCCTGACGCAAGCCCGCCTCACAGAGGAGCCCCCGGATCAGCTCTATGAAGCCGTCCATCTGAGCGCCGCCGGTCACCGCCTGGCGGCCGCCTCGGTCTGGCCCGGTACCGGTGCTCCCTTGCTTCTCTCTCTGAGCTATGCGGGTGCGCCAGAAGAACTGCACTGCTTCCGAGACATGCGCCGCAAGGTCAGCCATTGCTGTCATCCCCGGAGCAGGACTCGACAACAACCCTGGTGAACAGGCGGCCTGCCACCTCCCCCAGTTTCCGTCGCGCCATTCGGAAGTATTCCGAGTTTATCTCGTATCCAATGCTATTGCGTCCCCAGTTGGCCGACGCCGCGTTGGTCGTGCCCGTTCCCATGAAAGGGTCCAGAACCGTATCGCCCACGAAACTGAACATCCGGATCAGCCGCTCAGCCAGCTCAAGCGGAAAGGGGGCGGGGTGACGACGCGTGGAGGCGCCAGGGATCCCTGACCAGATCTGCTGGAACCACCGCCTGTGATGCTGCTCTCCGATGATACTGAGCAGGCGTGCCGGCAGACTTGGTTTGCGGTATCCGCCCGGTTTCCGTTGCATCAGAACGTACTCGACATCGTTCTTGACTATGGCGTTCGGCTCGTAGGGCTTGCCGAGGAATCCGCCTCCGCCTTTGACCTCATATGCGGCGTTGGCGATCTTGTGCCAGATGATGGGGGCCAGATTGTCGAACCCTATGCAACGGCAGCGCTCCTGTATCGAAGCGTGCAGTGGCACGACCATGTGACGCCCGTTGTTCTGCCTGCGCGAAAGGCAGACGTCGCCTACCACGCACACCAGCCGTCCGCCGGGCGCCAGGGCATCGAAGCAGCGCCGCCAGACTTCGT
>JASFTU010000440.1:0-3224 GCA_050050635.1 Candidatus Brocadiaceae bacterium | reverse complement strand
CTGGCGCTCCTGCTGGTGATCCTGCTGGCGACGGCGGTGATGTATGCGCGGCGATACCAGCCGGAGCTGCTGAATCGTCGGGTGCAGATGCTCTCGTTCATCTTTCTCACCCTGGTGGTCGTTGCCTTGGCCCGGGTGTGCGTGGCGTACGGCATCACGCCGCTGTGGGTGCCGTTGCCGCTGATGGTGATGGTAATGTGTTTGGTGTACGAGCAGAGATCGGGCCTGGCGGCGGCCGTCTTCTACGCCGTTCTGGTGCGACTGGCCTGTCCGGGGGCGAACTTCGAGTTCATGATACTGCTGCTCGGCGGGCTGGTCGCCGCGTTGCTGACGGCCGAGGTGCGTACGCGAGGGGCTCTCATCAAGGCCGGCCTGCTGACGGGTGTGGTGCAGTTTCTCGCGGTGTGGGGCCTCGGCTTGCTGGCGGCGCAGGGAAGCACGTTCGTGCCGCTGCAGTTCTGGCAGTCGCCCCTGCTGGCCCAGTCGCTGGCCGCACTGGCCAACGGCTTCCTCAGCGGCTTCATCGTCAGCGGCGGACTGCCAGTGATTGAGGGGCTGTTCGACGTGACTACGGACGTCCGCCTGCTGGAGTGGAGCGATCCCAATCAGCCTCTCCTTCAGAAGCTGCTGCTGAACGCTCCGGGCTCCTACCACCACAGCATGCTGGTGGGCAGCCTGGCTGCCGACGCCGCCGAGGCCGTCGGCGCGAATCCCCTGCTGGCACGGGTCAGTGCATACTTTCATGACGCCGGCAAGCTGAAGAAGCCGGAGTACTTCGCTGAGAACCTGGCGGAGGGCGCCAGGAACCCGCACGAGGACCTCTCGCCAAGCATGAGCAGCCTGATCATCACGGCCCATCCGAAGGACGGCGCCGAGATGGCGGAGAGATATGGCGTGCCCAAACCCGTGCGGGACATTATCCTGGAGTCGCATGGGTCCAGCGTGCTGAAGTATTTCTGGGACAAGGCCCGGGGGGACGGGGACGACGAGAGCCAGATGCAGGAACACGACTTCCGTTACCGCCTGCCGAAGCCGCGCTCGAAGGAGGCCGCCATCGTCATGCTGTGCGACGCGGTCGAGAGCACGGTGCGCTCCCTGGACTCCCCGTCGCTCAAGCAGCTACGCTCCCTGGTGCGGGAGATCATCATGGACCGCCTGCACGACGGCCAGCTCGACGAGTCCGGGCTGACGATCACCGACCTGAAGCGCCTCGCGGACAGCCTGGTGCACGGGGTCGGTGCCATCTTCCACAACCGGGTGCGGTATCCCGGACAGGAGGAGGCCGAGGAGCGCCTCGAGGAGGCCGCCACGCGAGAGAAGAGCACTGATGAGGGTGGAGATCTGCAGCAGACAGAAGGCGATTGACTGCGAGCCGGCCGAGATCCGCCGGGTTGTCCGCACGGCACTGAGGCAGGAGGGCCGCGACGCGGAGCTGAGCGTGGCACTGGTGGGCGACGAACTGATGACCAGACTGAACCGCCGCTTCCTGGGGCGGGATGCCGTCACCGACGTGCTCGCCTTCCCCTACGGCAGTCGGGACGACTGCATCGAGGGGGAGATCATCGTGAACGCTGAGCTGGCCCTCCGGCAGTCGGCCGACCGGCCCCACGAAGCGAAGGACGAACTGATGCTCTACCTCGTGCATGGCCTGCTCCATCTGCTGGGCTACGATGACCACGACCCGGAGCAGATCCGCCGGATGCGCGACCGGGAGCAACAGGTGCTTAGTGCCGCCGGATGCCCGGCGGAATTCTAACTTTCGCACAGGGGGATCGCGTTTTGCTACTCGGAGGCGCGGAGTTGCCCGCTCTGTGGGCGTTGATCTTCGTGACCGCCTTGATCGAGGCGGCGCTTCATCACCTCTCGTGGTCCAAGCTGGAGGATGAACTCGTAGACCCGGCAGCCAGGGAGCGCTACGAGCGCTACACGGCCGATCCCAGGCGGCTTGCGGGGCTGTGTCTGGTCATCCGCGCGCTGGCCACGGTTGGGATGGTCGTCCTCATCGCGCACGGGGCGAGGGATGGCGCCCTGCCCCTGGCCGGTGCGCTCGTGGCGGCGGCCGGGCTTCTGGCGGTCGCCGAGCTGCTGGCGCGGTTCATCGGGCGACGATGGTCCGCGGGGGTGCTCAGGATCGTGCTGCCGCCTCTCTACTGGGTCAGCTACCCCATCCGCGTCTTCCACAGCCCGGGGGAGACGGAAGCGGCCGCCGAGGACGAGCCGGAACCCGAAGTGGTGGAGGCGGCCAAGGAGGAGATCCGCGTTGCACTCGAGGACGGCACCGCCGAAGGAGCCCTCGAAGCCGAGCAAAAGCAGATGATCGAGGGCATCCTGAAGTTCCGTCAGGTGGACGTGGCGCAGATCATGACGCCCCGGACCGAGATCGAGAGCGTAGAGGCCGGACTGCCGCTGGCCCGGGCGCTTCAGACGTTCGAGTCCTTCCACCACAGCCGCATACCGGTCTTCGAGGGCTCGCTGGACAGCGTCGTGGGCATAGTCTATGTGCGGGACCTGCTGGCGGCCGCCAGGCATGAGGACGCCGGGGAGAAGACGTTGCGCGACGTGATGCGCGAGCCCTTCTTCGTCCCCGAGACAATGAGGTTGCGACCCCTGCTGCACGCATTCCAGCAGCAGCACGTGCAGATCGCCGTCGTGCTGGACGAGTACGGTGGCGTCAGCGGCGTGGTGACCGTGGAGGACATCATGGAGGAGATCGTCGGGGAGATCGAGGACGAGTACGACGAAGAGGACCAGGAGAACCGGATCCACGTCCGATCGGGCGGCGGCATCGTCGCCGACGGCCGGGTCCGCATCGACGAGCTGAACGGGACCTTCGGGTTCGCCATACCCGAGGACGAGGGCTACGATACCATCGGCGGCTTCGTTACGTCCTGCTTCGCCCGTGTGCCGGAGCCCGGGGAGGAGTGCCACACCGACGGACTGTTGATCCGGGTCCTCCAGAGCGATCCCCGCAGAGTGGGCCAGGTGTTTATTCAGCGCGAGCAGCGACCGGCAGACCAGTAAGCTCAGACCAGCGTCGTTGGTGCAGTCACGAGTGCCCGAATATCTCCACACCGAAGGCATCTGTCTCCGCCGCCTCGCCTACAGCAACACCAGCCAGGTGGCCGGCTTCCTCACTCCCGACCAGGGCCGCCTCTCGTTCATGGCCAAGGGCGTTACACGCGCCCCGAAGAAGGGCATCCGCACGGGATTCGACCTGCTGGGTC
>JASFTU010000439.1:0-3225 GCA_050050635.1 Candidatus Brocadiaceae bacterium | reverse complement strand
CCGAGGCGACCAGCGCCATCATGTACGGCGGCATCACGGAGTTCTTCGCGAACAAGCGGGGACGGATCTCCGAAGGCATGATCAACGCCGAGCACGAACACCGCGACGACTTCAACCTGATGGGCTCGGCCAGGGGATCCGGCGAGGCCATGCGCGCCTACGGGGTCTGGTTCTGGAAGAAGGAGGACTTCCTCAACGGCGGCGATCGCTTCCCGGTAACCTTTGACGAGCGAAGCATGATCGCGCCGCATTTCTCGCGCTACTGCGCCGGGTTCAACGCGGCCCGCTGGCTGGCGCGCGACGGCGAGCAGTTCTACCTCTCGCAGGACACGTTCCTGGGGGTTCACACATCCCACGTGCTGCGCCCCACCGAGACGGAGTGGGCCGCGTACAACCCTCGACCCCCGTACCATATCGCCTTCGATGCGGAGGCCGCCCACTTCGCGCCGCACGACTTCGCCGATGTGACGGCGGTGGGCTTCTACATAGCGCGGGACACTCTCCAGAGGGGCGGGGTGGGCCTGAAGTGGCATTCCTTCGAAGCCTACGCGAACGTGAACAGGCCGGAGGCCCCGAGCTTCCACCTGCGGATGGCGCGGGTGCCCGGCGCCGCGGGCGACGGCATCAGTCCCTTCTGGATGGGCGCTACCGAGGTCCCCTACGTGCTCTGGCAGCGGGTGTGGAAGTGGGCCGTCAGCAACCAGTACTGTTTCGACCTCGATCCGGGCTACGTGTTCGACCGCGACGGCGACATGGGCAGCATGAAACTGGGGTATTTCGAGCACGGACCCGACGAGCCGGCCACCGACATGACCTGGTATGACGCCGTGGCCTGGTGCAATGCCCTGTCCGAACTGGAGGGCCGAAGGCCCTGCTACTACGCCGATCCCGAACTCCGGCAGGTGCTGCGCATCGTGAAGGAACGGGACGATCCGGACCGCTTCGGCACCCGCCCCGTCGTCCACGTGGACTGGACCTCGGATGGCTACCGCCTGCCGACCCTGGCCGAATGGACGGCAGCGCGCGGAGGCGCAGCGGGGCGGGCGGCCGCGAATGCCGGCGGCACCACGCATCCGGTTGGCTCGGGGGAACCGAACGAAGGCGGCCTCTACGACATGGTCGGCAACGTCTGGGAGTTCTGCTGGGATGCCCCGGGCGGCCTCTTCAACCCGGCCGATCAGGACACCCACCTGGTGCTGGGCGGGGGCTTCCGCAGCCCGCCGGACGTGGGCTCCGTCCCGGCGCTGCCGCACGGAGAGGAGCCCTACGACGGCAGCTACAACATCGGGCTGCGTCTCGTGCGCGCGCCGGGCCGCCGGGCCGCGCCGCCGGTCTCTGCCGCGCCTTCCCGGCCGGGCTTCGACGACTCCGGTCCGGTTGCGCTCTGGACTGTCCAGAGAGGCCATCGCATCGCGCCGCCGAGCCCTCCGCCGCCGGAGCATCCCTCGGGTGTGCGCATGGTGGCGATACCGGAGGGCGGTTTCACGCGCCGGCGCGACGGTGCGTCGGTGACCGTCTCGCCCTTCCGCATCAGCAGCACCGAGATCGCCTATGCCGACTGGAATGCGGTTTACCAATGGGCCGTCAACAACGGATACAGCTTCGACACGGATGGCGACATGGGCAGCATGGACCACCGGACCGGGGAATTCGCGCATGGTCCCCGGGAACCGGTCACGGACGTCTGCTGGCGGGATGCGGTCCTGTGGTGCAACGCGCTGAGCGAGATGACCGGCAGGACGCCGTGCTACTACCTCGACGAGGAGAAGACCGAACTCTACCGCCGGGCCTGGCCCTGGCGGGTGAGGATGTGGCAGGGCACGCGCGCTTACGCGCCGACGGAGCTGCGCGAACAGCCGGTCTACGTGAAGTGGCAGGCGGACGGCTACCGGCTGCCCACCGAGGCCGAATGGGAGTACGCCTACCGGGGCGGCCTCGGCCACCCCCGGGCAAGATACCACTGGCAGGAGATCGGAGAGAACGGGCGCCCTGAGGGCGGCGCCGAACCGGCGAATGATTACGGCTGGTTAGGGGAGAACTCCGGCGGGCGCACGCATCCGGTGGGGTTGCTCAAGCCCAACCCATACGGTCTGTATGACATGGACGGCAACGTGATGGAGCGGGTTTGGGACTGGGCGGGTTACGACTACTACCGGGCGCGCAACCCGAAGGGCGGCGAGGGGTGGGACCTGTTCGGCAAGCCGATGCGGGGCGGCCATTTCGGCACCGAGCCCTTCGCCGCCTGGGAGCATTACAAGGAAGTGCCCACCGCTCATCGGCCCACGCACGGCTTCCGCGTGGTGCGCTGCGAGGCCGGCGTGCATCCCGCGCAGGAGGAATTCACGCTCGAGACGGTTCTTGAGTTCGATCCGGCCGAGTTCGACCCCCTGCAGGGGCAGGTCTTCCGGGCCAACCTCATGCGCACCGGCGTCTACGAGACGGAAGGTCCACGCTCACCCGGGGGCCTGAAGTGGAAGGCCAAGACCGGCGGGGCTGTCCGCTCATCGCCGGTCGTGGTCGATGGCGTCGTCTACGTGGGCAGCGCCGATGGTCACGTCTATGCGCTGGAGCTGAAGAGCGGGGAGGAGCTGTGGCGCTTCCGGACCGGCGGGCCGGTCGCCGGCTCGGCCGCCGTCGCCGACGGGGTCGTCTACATCGGCAGCGACGACAGCTACCTCTACGCGCTGGACGCCCGGACGGGCCAGATGAAGTGGCGGTTCAGCCGTCATTACGCGCCGGTCCGCTCCGGCCCCGCCGTGGCTTACGGAGTCGTCTGGGCAGGTTTCGGCACCTACAGCGGCGGCGGTCTTTCCGGCCTGGACGTCGAGACGGGCGAGGAGGTCTGGCGTTACCGCTTTCGTGGGATGAACCGCGGCCCGGTCGGGATCGCCACCGACGGCGAGGCCATCTACGCGCCCGCCGCCGACATCCATGCCTTCGCCGCCGACATCCGCACCGAATACCCGCGCTGGCGGCGCCAGGTCCCGCCGTGCCGCGCCTCCATGCCCGTGTGGGAGGGTCTGGTCATCCACCATGGGCGCGGCAGACTGCATGCGCTGGACAGGGAGACCGGCGAGATCGCATGGCGGATCTACCGGGACGATCCCCCGAAGGCGGACCGCAACCCCGCCGCCTCCCCGGCCGTGCGCGACGGTGTGCTCTACGCGGCCTGGAAGGACGGGGTCGTCCAGGCCGCCCAGACCGAGACGGGTGATGTGCTGTGGG
>JASFTU010000438.1:0-3229 GCA_050050635.1 Candidatus Brocadiaceae bacterium | reverse complement strand
AGGGCAAGTTGAGCGGCCTGATCGTGGGCCTGCTGCCGTTGGTGCTCTGTGGGCTGATCTACCTGGCCAACCCCGACTACATGAGTCAGCTTTTCACCACTGCGACCGGGCAGAAGATGGCCTTCTTCGCGGCAGGTTGGCAGCTGGTGGGCGTCTTCCTCATCTACAAGATCGTCAACATAGAGGTCTGACCATGGACATTGCGAACATCATCCTGCTGGTCGGCGTGTTCGGCGCCGTGGTGGGCGTGTTCGTCTTCCTGGCACTGCTGATGGAGAAGCGGTCCGGTGCGGGGAAGGCCACGGACCGCCTGCAGCGGGCGCCCCGCAAGGGCAAGGCTGCAGCGGACCGGCAGGAGAAGAAGCGTGCACTGAAGCAGTCTCTGGACGCCGGCGACCCGCTCCCCGTCCGCCTGGTGCGGCGCTTCTCAAGGGCCTGGCGACTGGGAGACGCCTCCCACAGTCGCCTCCAGGAGATGCTCGTCCACGCCGGCATAAGGGAGAAGGGCGCCGTGGAGATCTTCCTCGGGGCCAAGATGGCTCTGGCCCTCGCGCTGCCCTCTGCCGTCGTGGCCTTCCTCATGTGGCGAGCGGGGGCCGCCGGCGTGAGGGCCAACCTGCGGCACATCTTCATGTACGGCGCCGTTGCCGCCATCATGGGGCTGATGGTGCCCAACATCTGGCTGCGGCGAAAGGCAGAGAAACGGATCCAGCAGATCCGCCTCTCGCTGCCCGATGCCCTCGACCTGCTGATCGTCTGCGTGGAGGCCGGTCTGGGCCTTGACGCCGCCCTGGTCAGGATCAGCAAGGAACTCTCCGACGTCGCTCCCGACCTGTGCGACGAGCTGGTTCTGCTGAACCTCGAGATCGGGGCGGGCAAGCCCCGGGATGAATGCCTTCGTCACCTCGCGTTGCGTACCGGGTGCGAGGAGGTAGAATCGCTGACGGCCCGGATCAACCAGGCGGCACGGTTCGGAACGAACCTGGGTGACTCGCTCCGGATTCACTCCGACACCCTGCGGCGGAAGCGGCGACAGCAGGCCGAGGAGCGTGCGGCCAAGACTGCCGTGAAACTGCTGTTTCCCCTCATCTTCTTCGTGTTCCCGGCGGTCTTCGTAGTCATTTTGGGGCCGGCGGTGCCGCGACTTATGTCCGAGTTGTTCTGATCTCGGCGGCTGTTCGCAGCCGCTCGAGGAGGTCGGCCCGGCCATCATTGGGGTTTGGTGCGTCGGGCCGGCCTTTTTTTCGCGCGCGTTTTTGGGGTCCTGCGGTACGCCGGTGCAACCGCCGGTGTCCTCCCTGCCGGGCGTCTCCCGGTGGAGGCAACTCCGTGTGCTGCGGGAGGATATGGCTCGTGGAGGCTGCTTGCCGGCAACCGCAGCGTGCTCCGCTCGCCGGTCGGGGGGCAGCCGTTGCCGGCCGTCCGGGTACACGTCTTGAAACGGCCTTCTGCGCTTGCGTAGATTCATCTTGTGAACAGTACGGGAACCAAATGCGGAGGGGCAGACCCGATGGCGAGCAGGAAACTGGTAGTGAGCCTTGTGGTTAGTATGGTACTGATGGCGGGTTGTACGGCGGTGCAGAAGGGCTCGGCCGCCGGCGGAGCAGTCGGCGGAGCGACGGGCGCAGCGGTGGGTCACTACCTGACGGGTGCCGGGGGAGTGACCGGCGGCGTGGTCGGGCTGGGACTGGGGGCCACGGCCGGAGCGATCGCCGCTGATCACTACTACGACGAGGACGAAAGCGCCGAGATGGAGGAGCTGACCGCAACGGTGGACCAGCTCTCCGCCGAGCTGGCCGAGAAGGACCGGACGCTCCAGGAGGAGCGGGCCGCGCTCGAGAAGGAAAAGGCGCAGCAGAAGGCCCTGCTGGAGGCGTACGAGAAAGCGCGTAAAGGCGGCAGCAAGACGCTGCAGGCCAGCGCGCCGGCCAACGTCCAGGTGACCGAGGGCGACAATACCATCACGTACACAATCCTGTCCGAGGTCCTCTTCGATTCCGGGCAGGCCGAGCTGACCGCCGCCGGCAAATCCGCCCTGCATGAGGCGGCCCGGGCCATACGGAGGGACTACCCGGACGCTCACATCGAGGTCCGCGGGCACACCGACAACGTTCCGATCCGGTACTCGTCCCATAAGTCGAACTGGCACCTCTCCTGCGCGCGGGCCGTGGCCGTGGTGCAGCACCTGATTGAGGCGGAAAGTTTCGACCCGAGCAGGCTCGCGGCCACCGGCTGTGGGGAAGCCCGCCCGATCGCTTCGAACAACACCGCGGACGGGCGGCGCAGGAACCGGCGGGCCGAGCTGGTCGTTCGGCCCGCCGCCGTGAAGGTGGCCGAGGTCAGAGCTTCCAACTAACCTCCCACGGCCTTCGTAGCAGACGGGCGGGTAGCCGATGCGCACATCAGCAGGGAGAGCGATTCCGTTCTCTGGCGCCTGCCTCGTGCTGCTGGCAGTGGCCGTCCCTCTCGCCTGTGGTTGCCATCCGCCCAAGGCGATTCCCACCTACGAGTACGTGACCGACTACGAGCGCATGTCCGACGCCCACGAGCCGCTCGTCAGTCTCGTCTATGAACCGGAATCGACGCACCTGTCGCGCTACCGTGGTGTCATCGTGGGCGACTTCGCCGTGGGGCAGGAATGGATCGAGTCCCGGCAGAAGGCGTTTGGATACGCGGCGCTCTTCCGTGTTCTGCTCCAGCGCGAGCTGACGGCCCAGGAGGGATTCGAGTTCGCCACGCTGGACAAAGAGCGCCCGCCGCAGGCGCAGGACTCGGGCGGAATCATCCGCCTCGAGGGGATGGTGACGCGCTTCGATCAGGGCTCGGGTCTGATGCGTTACCTGAGCTTCTTCCTGTTTTTCCTGCAATCGGGGGCCACCGACTTCCAGGTGGAGGGGCGCCTGACCGACGATGCCACGGGCAGGCTTCTGTTGGAGTTCGTGGACCGCCGGCGAGGTATCTACAACACGCCCTTCGGCCCCAATCCCCGGACGTTGCGCGAAGGTTTCGCCATGAACTACACCGTCAGGGACGCCGCCGCGAGCCTCGCAGCGTTCATCGGTGAGACGTGCGAAGGCCCGACGGCCACGGAGACGGAGTCCGCCGAGCCGGAGCACGGGGAGCTGTCACCGATGCAGGAGCCCTCATGAGCCACCAGGCCGACGTCCCGCCGGTCCGCCTCTGCCCCTCCGGAACGCTGCGAGGCGTGCTGTCGGATCTCAGCGGACGC
>JASFTU010000437.1:0-3230 GCA_050050635.1 Candidatus Brocadiaceae bacterium | reverse complement strand
CTCACAGAGCTCCTGCAGGAGCCGGTGCAGCTTCGGGCGGCCGTAGAGGTCCGTGCCGTAGGCAGCGGTGTCCTGCGCGATGAGGTTCAGTTCCCTCACGCCGCTCTCTGCCAGGTAGTGCGCCTCCTCAATGAGTTCCTTCATCGGGCGGCTGCGCAGGGGGCCGCGGATCAGCGGTATGGCGCAGTACGCACACCGGTTGCTGCATCCCTCGGACACGCGCAGGTAGCTCCAGGCGGCGGGGGTCAGCCGATGCCTGCGGAGCCGGGGCCCGTGCACGTCAGAGCCGTCCTCCAGGCCCAGCGCCTTCAAAGCCGCCTTCGCCGTCCCCGACGGGTCGATGCCCGTCAGCACGTCCACCTCGGGCAGTTCCTTCGCCAGCTCCCCGCCGTACCTCTCGCTCAGGCAGCCGGTGACGATCAGCGTTTCCAGGGCGCCGGTCTCCTTCCGATCGGCCACCTCAAGGATGACGCCGATGGACTCCTCCTTGGCCGGGTCGATGAAACCACAGGTGTTCACAATGGCCACCGTGGCCCCCTCCAGGCGGTGAACGATCTCCACTCCCCGGGCTGCGAGCAGGGACGCTATCTGCTCGGAGTCCACCATGTTCTTGGCACAACCCAGGGTCAGGAGGGCCGCTCTGCGACGCAGCTCGGCTTCTGCGGTGCGCATGGGTCAGAAAGGGACAAGGGACAGGAGGATCAGGTCCGGGCGTGGGCCCTCTCCCATTCGTCGAGGCTCATCAGGACTCTACGGGCCTGACTGCCCCGATGCGGGCCCACTATTCCCGCCTCAGCCATCATATCAATTAGGCGGGCGGCCCGCGAGTAACCGATGCTCAGCCGTCTCTGCAGAAGCGAGACCGAACCCCTCTGGCTCTCCACGATGACCCGAACCGCATCCTCGTAGAGCTCATCGCTGTGCTGCGTGCCCTCTTCCCGGGCGTGGACCTCCCGCAGCTCGGCCTGGAAGCTGGGGCTGGCCTGCTCCTCCAGGAATCCCACGACGCGCTGGAGTTCCTCTTCGGCCACGAAGGTTCCCTGCGCCCTGACGAGCCGTGAGCTGCCCGGCGGGAGCAGCAGCATGTCGCCCCGCCCCAGCAACAGCTCCGCCCCGTTGCGGTCCAGGATGGTCCGCGAATCCACCTTGGAGGACACCTGGAAGGCGATGCGCGCCGGCAGGTTAGCCTTGATCAGGCCCGTGATCACGTCCACGGACGGCCGCTGTGTGGCGCAGATCAGGTGAATGCCCACGGCCCGGGCCTTCTGGGAGAGGCGTGTGACGCTGCTTTCGACCTCCTTCGCCGCCACCATCATCAACTCACCGAACTCGTCGACGATGATGACGATGTGCGGCATGTGGAAGGGCACATCATCCAGAAGAGCGTCCTCCTCCGGGTCCAGCCGCGCCACGACCTCCTCCTCTCCGAGCTGGTTGTAGGACTTCAGGTCCCGGACGTTCGCCTGCGAAAACAGTGAGTAGCGCTCGTCCATCTTCTTGCAGGCCCACTTCAGCACGGCGGACGCCTTCTTCATGTCGGTCAGGATCGGGCAGAGCAGGTGCGGAAGCCGCGCGTAGTCGCTGAACTCGACGGACTTCGGGTCGATCAGCAGGAGTTTCACCTCGTCCGGCGTCCGCGTCATCAGGACACTGTTGATCATGGCGCTCATGGCCACCGACTTGCCGGAGCCGGTGGCGCCTGCGACCAACAGGTGGGGGCATCTGGCCAGGTCCAGCACCAGCGGATTGCCGGCGGTATCCTTGCCGAGGAACAGGGGGATCTCCAGGCTCTCGTACTTCTTCCGGGTGGCCTCCATCAACTCCCGCAGGCCCACCAGTTCCCTCTCGGTATTGGGCACCTCTATGCCCACCGTGTTGCGCCCCGGCAGGGGGGCCACGATGCGGACGTTCGGCGCCTTCAGCGCGATCGCAAGGTCGTCCGCCAGCGACTCCACCTTCGAGACCTTTGTCCCTGGCGCCAGGGATAGCTCGTGCATCGTGATCACGGGCCCCCGCTGGATGCGCACCACCTTTGCATCCACCTTGAACTCGCTCAGCGTGCGCTCCAGTATCTGGCTCTTCTCCCGTATCTCGGCCTCGTCCTCGCCCGTGATGGCGGGTTCGGGTTCATTGAGGAGGCGGATGGGCGGCAGCTCGTAATCGCCGTCCGGGATGACCTTCTCCAGCGGCTCGAACTCCTCCTCGTCCGTGCTTTGCGCCCGTTCAGAGAATGTCGTAATCAGCTCCGGCTCCAGGGAGGGTCCCGGCGGGAGGACAGTTTCGGTGGTCTCGTCCTCCTCCTCGTCCTGTTGCACTCGTGCTACCTGCCGCGTTGTCTCGTCGGCGACGCGTTCCGGTTGCACCCGATCCGATCGCGGAACCGGCTCCCTCCTGCGCCGCCGTACGGCGTCCCTGACGCCGCCGAGCAGGCCGCCGGCAACCCGCATGCATTTCCCGCAGACGAGGCTCAGCTCCGCCCCCGCAAGCAGGAACGCGCCCAGACAGCAAAACATCAGGAACAGTATGAACGTACCCGTGGCGCCGACTGCACGGTACAGCACGCCGGCCAGCAGTATGCCCAGCGCGCCGCCGGCGGTTCCGGGGGAGGCGAGGTAAGTCCCGTTCGTCGCCCCCTCGCCGGCGTGCAGGATGGCAAGGCCCAGGATCGCGCCAACCGCCGCGAGAACGAGGCCGACGACCCGGAAAGGCAGGTCCGATATCCTGCGACCGAGTACGAGCACCGCACCGCCCAGGCAGAGCACGCCGGCGATCAGGTAAGCCGCCCAGCCCACCAGTGCCAGCGCGTACGCTGACACCCAGGCGCCCGCCGCCCCGCAGGCGTTGCTGCCGGTCACTTCAGGAAAGTCCGGGAACGGCCCCTCATGCGGATCGTGGGTCACCAGGCTGATCAGGAAAAACGCGCCCAGGGCGACCAGAACGATGCCCGCGGCCACTCTCGCCAGCTTCCTGCGCTCCATGCCACCTCCTGTCGCCGGAGGCACACAATCCTCCCAACAGCCCCGACATTGTACTTAAATCCCAGGGCGGAAAGCAAAGGGGCCATGCTGCATCTCTGTCTTCCCCTGAGAGTTAGGACCGCTTTTGGCGTGCCGAAATGGCTCCGCAGGCTACCCCTTGTGCCGCGCCCGCTTGACAACACAGCAGGGGCATGGTAACTGTAGTAACTTACCTGCCGACCATCGTTCGCCCTCTCTCCGAGAGAAAGCTGC
>JASFTU010000436.1:0-3234 GCA_050050635.1 Candidatus Brocadiaceae bacterium | reverse complement strand
GTCCACCTTCGTCCCCTACGGCATCGGCAGCTACACCGCGGATACGATCAAGATCTGGGGTCAGCAGGTCCTCTACTGGACCCGGACCCCGGCGCTCTACCGGTACCCGCTCGTGCTGCTTGAGGTGCCGTTCGACTACTGGTACTGATCCAGAGAACAGCATGGGACGACCCCGGCCGAGAGCGGGGTCGTTCTGTCTCTCGGAGTGCCGGAAGCCCGCTCTCCCGTTGCCCGGCAGGCCTCGAAAGGTTGCACTAACGGGGCGATTACCTTACCTTTGAGTGCTGCGGTCGTGCGTGGTTTCCCCGCGCGGGAGGCGGACGTGCGACCCTCCTGAACCTGTTGATCTGCGGGAGCGTTCCGGCGTGAACCGAACATGGCTTGCCCTCGGACTGACGGTCGGTCTCGTTCTTGCGTCCTGGGCGCAGAACGCCCCGGCGCAACAGGGTGCGTCCCCAAACACCATCGTGGTGGAGGCCTTTACGGCCCCCTTCCGTGACCTGGAGATCGCCAGCGAGGTGGGCGGAGTCCTGCGGGCGGTCGAGGTCGAGGAGGGAGAGCGCGTGGAGGCCGGGCAGGTCATCGCGCGGCTGAAGGCCGAGACCCTCGAGGCGCAACTGGCCGTCAGTGAGGCGCGTGTTGACGCAGCCGAACTGGAGATTCAGAGCGCCCGGAAGAACTATGAGGACCTGGAGCGCGAGTGGCGCGACGTCAAAGAGCTCGCCGAGAAGGGCATCGAGCCAGTGGAGAAGCAGGAGAAGGCCAGGCTGGAGATGGAGCTGGGGAAGCTGAGCCTGGAGCGGGCTCAGGTCCAGAAGAGGGTGGTCCAGCTCAATGCCGACCGGGACAGGGCCGCGCTCGCGCGCACCATCATCCGGGCCCCCTGCGACGGAGAGATCCTGCGGATCGCGAAGCGTCCGGGAGAAGCCGTCGAGCCCCTGGGCCCGGTGGCGCGCCTGGTCAGCCTGAATCCCCTTTACGTCATCGCGCAGGCAGTGCCGATCCAGACCATGGGACACGTCCTGGTGGGCGAGAAGGCCGCGCTCACGCTGGAGGACCTGCCGGACAGGCGCCTGGAGTGCACGGTGGCCGTGGTGGACAAAGTGGCCGACCCCGCCAGCGGCACGTACCGCGTCAAGCTGACGTTGCCGAATCCCGACGAGTCGCTTCCGTCCGGCGCCAGGGGAAAACTCGCGTTCCGAGTGGATCGCCAACCGTAGAGCATCCTGAGGAGGAGCAACCCATGTCCGACGAACGCATGAACGAATCGCAGCCCGAGCAGCAGACCCGCCGTTCGGTCAACCTGCAGCTGGAGGGGGCGGAGCTGCACTACGCCAACGTGGCGGTGGTGACCAGCACGCCGGAGGAGGTCGTGCTCAACTTCGGCGTGAACGCCGTCCCGCCCAACCGGGAGGGACAGACCACGGTTCCGGTCACTGACCGCGTGATCCTGTCCTATCCGTCCGCCAAGAGGCTGGCCGTCACTCTGGGCAACATCGTGCGACGCTACGAGGACAGGCACGGCGTGATCGAGATCCGGCCCCGGTCGGCGATGCCGGGTGCGTCCGCAGACACCGTGCCGGAGCAGGAGGGCTGAGCAGCGGGGAGGCACCTTTGCCCCTTGATCGAACTGTGCCATGACCACACAGCAGGACGCAGAGAAGGGCGACGCTGGGCCGGAGCGAGGCGCTGCGGACACGCGCCTCCCGGTCCTGGGGCTGATCGACAGCCTGGAGCGGGCCTGCGGGACGGGGGTCTCGCCCGAGGAGTTCGTGCGGCAGCTTACCGTGGCCTTCGTCGGCCTCTCCGAAGCGGTCTATGGCGGGTTCTGGCGCGCGGACCCGGAGAAAGGTGAGGTCGTTCCGGTAGCCGAGCTCTCGCCGCGCGTCTCCGAGGGGGCCGCGCGGCAGTGGCATCCCGCCCTCTCCGAGCTGGCCGGCGGCGTGATGGAGCAGGGCATCATACGCTACCGCAGCGTGACCGAGCCGGCCGACCCCGTGCTGACCGGCCAGAGCTACATGGCGCTCGGCTTTCCGGTGCGGGGGCAGGAGGAGGTCAGCGGCTGCGTCACGCTCGTCCTCGAGCGGGAGAGCGGCGTCCTGTCGGGGGCGGGGATCGCGCTGCTGCGCCTGCTGGCGGAGTTCGGTCTGCTGTATGGCTCCTCTCGTTCGGCGGCCCGGTTCGAACGCTTCTACAAGTCGCTCTCGGGCGCGTGGGATACGGTGGGTGAGCTTCTGGCCTTCACGAAACCGCAGGAGATGGCCCAGGTCCTGGTGGACCGCACCCGTTCCTCCTTCGAGGCGCGACGAGTGAGCGTTGGCTTCGTGCACGGCGAGAAGGTCAAGGTCGCGGCCATATCGGGCGAGGACATCATCGACAGGCGGAGCAACATCGCCCGGGCCATCGAAGCGGCCCAGCGGGAGGTCGTCATCTCGGGTGAACCGGGGCTGTTCCTCGGGTCGGCTGAGCCCGAGGAGCGCGCCCTTCAGGTGACCCGGAACCCCCAGCAGGAGAGGCTGGCGCGGTCGAACGATTCCACGGCCGTCTACAGCGTGCCGCTGAGGAAGGAGGATGAGCTGGTCGCCGTCTGGACGTTCGAGTTCGGGGAAGACCAGTTCGAGGAGGAACTGAGGCGGGTCATCGACGTGACGGCCGGACAGGTGGGGCCCCTGCTGCACCTGGCCCGGCAGAACAGCAGGGGGCCGTTCCGGCGGACGCGCGACGCGCTGGCGGCCGCGGCCCGCTGGGTGTTCGGCAGGGAGCATCCCTGGCGCAAGGCCGCCGTGGTCGCGGCAGTCTGCGTGCTGGCCTTCGCCATATTCGGCCGCACCGACTTCAACGTGACGGGGAGCTGCCGGCTGATACCGTCCTTCCGCCGGGTGTATGCGGCGCCCTTCAACACCACCATCCAGGCGGCTCCCGTGCGGCCCGGCGACACGGTGGCCGAAGGCGACCTGATCGTTCGGTTCGACCGGCAGGACCTGGAACTCTCCCTGAGGGAGGCCATGAGCAAGCGCACCAGCGTGGCGAAGGAGATGTCCACCTACCTGGTGCAGGAGGAGAAGGTACCCCAGTACGCGGAGGCCAGGGCGCGCCTGGAGGCGCTGGATGCCGAGATAGAACTCCTCAAGCGCAGGCTGGAGCGCACGGACGTCCGCGCGGAGTTCCCCGGGATCGTCATTGAGGGTGACCTCAGCCAGGACATCGGACGGCCCGTGCAGATGGGCGAGAAGC
>JASFTU010000435.1:0-3235 GCA_050050635.1 Candidatus Brocadiaceae bacterium | reverse complement strand
TGGTCCCACTCGGAATTGAGCGTCGTGTGCAGTCCGACGCACAGCCCGGGCCGCTCGCGTATCATCTCGGCGGCCTCCTCGAATGCCGGACACGGGACCATCAGGTTGGTGTTCCGCATGATCCCTCCGTCGTAGCACTCACACATGGCCAGGTTGGCACTGTGGCACATGCCCGAGTCGTCCCCGACGGTCAACAGGCGATAGGTTCCTTGCGACATGGTCCTCTCCTTGCGTGCGGGACAGCCACGGGTGCGGGGAGCCCTGCGTGGTGGTGAATCGCATCCGGAGCCTCCGGCCGCAGGCATGGTAGCTTCAGAATACACAGAACGCAAGAGCGTCAGGGGGCGGCTACGGGGCATCTTGAGTCCTGGAGGCCCCCCAGAGCCGGTTCTGAGTGGCTTGACAGTTGTGTGCGAAGCGCACATAATCGACCGCCATGTCGGGCAAGTCAATGAAAGCCGAGGCGCGGAGGCGACAGATGGCCCGCCTGCTGGCCGAAGAGGGGGAGTTGAGCACGGCCAGCATGGCGGAGCGGTTCGACGTCAGCAAAATGACGATCCGCCGCGACCTGGACGCGCTCCAGCAGAGCGGGGCAGCGGTCCGCTGCTACGGCGGCGCTGTTGCGGCCGAGCGGATCACATTTGAGTTTGCCTTCGACGAGCGCCGCCGTCGGCGCCTCGCCGAGAAAGAGCGCATAGGCCGCCGGGCGGCTCAGCAGGTGGAGGAAGGGCAGACCGTCTTCCTGGACACGGGCACCACGACCCTGCAGGTGGCCCGGGCCCTCATCAGGCGGGGTACCTCCTGCACGGCCATCACCAGCAGCCTGGTCATTGCGAGCGAGTTGTGGGGCTGCCGGCAGATCGAGCTGATGCTCGTCGGCGGACGGGTGCGAGAGGGGAGTCCGGACCTGGTGGGCGCCGGCACGGAGGAGATGCTGGACAGGCTGACGGCCGACATCGCGTTCATCGGGAGCGACGGCATCGATCCGGAGCGTGGCTCGTTCGCCGGTGACATGGCGGCTGCGGGCGTCGCGCAACGCATGGTTGCCGACGCCCGCCGGGCGGTCGTCGTGGCGGACAGCTCCAAGCTCAGCCGGGCGGGGGCGGTCCGCTATGCCCGGCCTGAAGAGATCGACGAGTTGATTACCGACACCGGGGCGGAGGAGAGTGCCGTCGCGGCCCTGCGCCGCCGGGGTGTCCACGTGACGCTGGTCTAACGGTGTGAGGAGCCGGGCATGAACGTGCTGGGCGTGGGAATGCTGGGCTACGGCTTCATGGGCAGGATGCATGCGTTCGCCCACCGGACGATGCCGTTCTACTACTCACCGCCGCCCGTCCGCACGCAGTTGCGGGTGGTCTGCACCTCCCGTGAGGAGACCGCGCTCGCGGCCATGGAAAGCGGCGGCTTCGGCCGGTGGACCACCGATCAATCGGAGGCCATCTCGGCCGATGACGTGGACATCGTGCACGTCTGCACGCCCAACCAGCTTCACTTCGCCGCACTGAAGGAGGCGATCGAGGCCGGCAAGCACATCTACTGCGACAAGCCGGTCACCGCCAGCCTGGAGGAGGCCGACAGGCTGGCGGCGATGCTGCCGGGCTACGCCGGGACGGCGCAGGTCGTGCTGCAGTACCGGTTCTTCCCGGCCACCATCCGCGCGAAGCAACTGGTAGCGGAAGGCTTCCTCGGGCCGGTCACGCACTTCCGCGCGGCCTACCTGCACGCCGGGAGCGTGGATCCGGACAAGGCGGTCAACTGGAAGTCCACCGCCGAAGCCGGCGGCGGAGTCATCCGGGACCTGGGCGCCCACGTTGTGGACTTGCTCGACTGGCTGATCGGCCCGTTCGAGTCGGTCAGTTGCGTCAGCCGCATCTGGTCTCCCCGCCGACCGCGCAAGGACAGGCCCGGGGAGACGATGGAGATCAACGTGGAGGAGGCCGCCGCCATGCTGCTGCGCTGTCCCGGCGGCGCATTCGGCACCCTGGAGGTGAGCAAGATCGCCACGGGCACTGAGGACGAACTGCGCTTCGAGATCCACGGTCGCCATGGGGCGATGCGCTTCAACCTGATGCAGCCGAACTACCTGGAAGTTTACGACGGACGGGTCCCGGACGGTCCGTACGGAGGCAGGCGCGGCTGGAAGAGGATCGCCTGCGTGCAGAGGTATCCCGATGCCGTCTTCCCGGGGGCCAAGTTCTCAGTCGGCTGGACGCGCGGGCACGTCGAGTGCCTGCACGCGTTCCTGAGGGCCATCGCGGACGACGCTGAACCGAGTCCGTCGCTGGCCGAGGGCCTGTACCTGCAGCGGGTGCTGGAGGCCATGCGGGCTTCGGCGGAGTCCGGAGGGTGGGTGGACCTGCCCCGCGGCGAGGAGGCAGCTCGCGAGTGAGGAGAGTGAAGATGAGAGGAGAACCTTCGCGTCCGAAGATCGGACTGCTCGGCCTGACGCTGGGGCTCTACGAGGAGATCTCGCCGGGTCTGCGCGAGGGCCGGGAGGAGTGGGTGCGGCGGGAGGTCGTCCCCGCGCTCGGGGAGGTGGCCGACGTCAGCTTCGGCGGGGCCTGCTGGACCCGCAAGGAGGTGGCCGCGCGCGTCGCCGAGTTCGAAGCCGGCGGGGCGGACGCCGTCCTGGTGATGCTGCTGACGTACTCTCCCAGCCAGGTGGCGCTGCCCGTGCTGACGCGCACCAACCTGCCGCTGGTCGTCTGGAACACCCAGGAGCTGCTCGCCGTGGACGGCGACTTCGACGGCATGCGGATGATCGAGAACCACGGCGTACACGGCACACAGGACCTGGCGAACGTGCTGCTGCGCAGCGGCGTGGAGTTCCACTACGTCACCTCTCACCTGGACGACGCCGAGGGGCTGACGGAGCTGGCGGATTTCTTTGCGGCGGCTGCGGCGGTTCGCAAGCTCCGTGAGGCCCGGCTCGGCATACTCGGCTACCCCTTCCCGGGCATGGGTGACTTCGCCGTGGACACGACCGAGATGGTCGCTACTCTGGGCTGTGAATGGCTGAGCATGCCCATGGAGGAGTACGTCCGGCGCGCCGCGGGGGCGCCCGATGAGGCCGTCGAGAGGCTGGTGGGCGCCTACCGGGACTCATACGACCTCACCCCGGATCTCTCGGAGGCCGACGTGACGGCGGCTGCCCGGGCGGAGGTCTCCCTTCGCGGCATGGTGACCGAGCGCGAACTGGACGCGTTCACCTACCAGTTCATGGCGTTCGGTGAGG
>JASFTU010000434.1:0-3237 GCA_050050635.1 Candidatus Brocadiaceae bacterium | reverse complement strand
GACGCGGGCCTGGGGTTTGAGACGGACGTCGGGCGGCAGCCGAGCCGGGGGCTCCGCCTGCTGGGGCTGGCGGTCGCCACCAGCATCGACGCGCTGGCCGTGGGAATCTCCCTGGCCATGCTCCGGGTAGCCGTGTGGTGGCCGGCCGCATGGATCGGGATCGTGACGGGGGCTCTGTGCGTGGCAGGTATCCAAGCGGGGGACCGGGCGGGCAGGTACCTGGGCCGGTACGCCGAGGTCTGCGGGGGAGCGGTGCTGTGCTTGATCGGCGTCCGGATTCTGTTTGTCCACCTGACGGGTGCCCCGTAGGGACCCCGGCGGTCTGTTGAGAGTTCCTCATCCCGGATGTGGCAGGTGAACACCGAGCGACAGGATGGCGGGCTGTCGGGGCTGCTGAGCCGCCTCTACGAACGGTACAACCGGCGGCCATGCGTGGCGCAGGACCCGCTCCGCTACGTGTACGAGTACGACTGCCCGGGCGACCGGGAGGTGGTGGGCCTGGTGGCCGCGCTGCTGGCCTACGGGCGGTTGCAGCAGATTCTCGACTCCGTGGCTGACGCTCTCGGCCGGCTGGGTCCGGAGCCGCAGCGCTTCCTGCTCCAGGCATCCGAGCAGAAGCTCAGGCACGCGAGCGGGGGTTTCGCCCATCGTTTCGCTCACGGGCACCAGTTTTGCTGCTTTCTCCGTGCGGTGCAACGTGTCCTGCAACGCTACGGCACGCTCCAGAGCTGCTTCAGGGCACACGATCGCCCTCGGGAGCGGACGGTTCTGCCTGGTCTGACCGGCCTGGCGCAGGAGTTGAGGCGCGCCGGGGGCAGCCTGGAACACCTGGTGGCGGACCCGGCGAAGGGGAGCGCCTGCAAGCGGTGGCACCTCTACCTTCGCTGGATGGTTCGCTCGGACCAGGTGGACGCGGGCCTGTGGGAAGGCGTGTCGCCGGCGCGGCTCGTGGTCCCGCTCGACGCGCACATGTGGCGGCTATGTCGGGTTCTCGGTCTGACCGACCGGAAGACGTGCGATCTCAAGGCCGCCGTCGAGGTGACCGAGAGCTTCCGGCGCTTTGCGCCCGCTGACCCCGTTCGCTACGACTTCGCGCTCATGCACGCGTCCGCCGAAGGAGACCCCGCCCTGAGGTCGCTGATGGCCTCAGGGGACGCCCCATGCGCTTGAAGGGTGCCCTGACGACAGGGATAATGGCGCTCTGTTTGGCTGGAGGTGGAGACGGGGATGATCGTCAACAAACGCACGTACGCACGGGTGGGTTTCGTCGGGAACCCATCCGACGGTTACTACGGCAAGACCATTGCCTTTACCATCGCGGAGTTCTTTGCCGAAGCCGTGCTCTTCGAGAGCCCCGAGCTGGAGTTGCGACCCGCCCCGCAGGATCACGCGATCTTCGAGAGTGTCGATGATCTGGTGGCCAACGTGCAGCGCAACGGCTACTACGGCGGGATTCGGCTGCTGAAGGCCGCCGCGAAGAAGTTCGCGGAGTACTGCAATGAAGAGGGAGTGGAGCTGCCCGGCCGGAACTTCACGGTCCGCTACGACACGAACATCCCCCGCCAGGTCGGACTGGGGGGTTCCAGCGCCATCATCACGGCGGTTATGCGGGCCTTGATGGAGTTCTTCGAGGTGGACATCCCCGCGCACATCCTGCCCGGCGTGGTGCTGGCGGCCGAGACCGAGGAGCTGGGACTGACCGCCGGCCTCCAGGACCGCGTGGTCCAGGCATACGGGGGCACCGTGTTCATGGACTTCGACCGGGACCACATGGCGGAGCACGGCTACGGACGTTACGAGCCCCTTCCCTCGGACCTCTTGCCGCCCACCTACCTGGCCTACCGGACCGACCTGAGTCAGGAGAGCTCCACCAGCCACATCCGGGTTCGCGAGCTCTACGACATAGGCGACACCGAAGTAGTCCGCACCATGGCGGAGATTGCCTCGCTGGCGGAGGTAGCCCGGGCGCTGCTGAAGGCGACGGAGTACGAGGAACTGGCGCGGGTCATCGACCGGAACTTCGATCTGCGTGCCCGCATCTTCGACCTCCGCGAAGATGATCTCCACATGGTGGAGACCGCGCGCTCGACGGGCGCCTCGTGCAAGTTCTGCGGCTCGGGAGGGGCCGTGGTGGGCACCTACGCCGGCGAGGACATGCTCGGGCGGCTGCGCGAGGCCATGGAAGGGGAGGGCTACGAGTTCCTGGTGCCGTCGCCCGCACCGAACGCGAAGTGAACCGCCCGCTCTGTCCCGCAGCTACGCCGGGAACAACTCCTCGATCGTCTCCTCGTCGGGGCGGCGCCCGTACTCACAGATCTCGAACACCTCCGCGTAGCGGGTTGCGCTGCCGCGTTCAGAACCGTAGCGCTCGATCAGCCGCTCCCGGAACAGGTCGGCCGTGCGTGAGAAGCGGAGCGCGCAGCGTTCACGGAACCACGCCTGCCGCTCCTGCTCGTCCGTCGGCACGCTCTCCAGGTAGCCGCCGTTGAACGGAAGCCATTCGTACACCTGGCTTTCGTGGCAGGCCAGCATCTCTACCTTGCGATCGAAGTACTCGTCGACTCCCACCACCACGTCGGCCCGGAACGGCACGGGTTTCTGAAAGCCGTCGTAGGTGTAACAGATGGTGGGCATCCGCTCCATGATCGGGATGTCCGGTCGCACCAGCGGTACGGTCAGCAGGTAGGAAGCGTCCACGACGAGCCGGCCGGCAGCCCGGTGGTCGGCGTGATAGTCGAACGGCCTCAGCCCCAGCAGCAGGTCCGGCCGGAACTCGCGGATGAGTCCGATGAGCTCCTCGCGGATCGGGACGGTGGGCGTCAGCCGCGCATCGTCGTGATCCAGCACGAGATAGCGGGCGCCGATGGCCTGGCCGGCGCGGTGTGCTTCCCGGGCGCGGCGCGCCGCCAGCTCCGCGGGCGCCATCTCGTGGTGTCCGGCGTTGCCGTTGGTCACCGAGACGAACATGGCCTCGCCCCCGCGCTCGATGTAGCGGCAGGCCAGCCCGCCGACCCGGCCGTCACCGTCGTCCGGGTGCGCTCCGATGAACATGAGCTTCATAGTCCCCTCCCTGTCCGGATGGGCGTGGCTCGCAGCCGCGCTGCCCGGGCCTCACCATGTCTCGACGTTGTCGTATGCACTCTCCGGCAGGTACGGGTCGCGGTACTTCACCCGGAGAATCTCCAGAGCCAGCGCGTAGGTCCGCACCCAGCGGAACAGCGCCTTGTAGAGCGGGAA
>JASFTU010000433.1:0-3242 GCA_050050635.1 Candidatus Brocadiaceae bacterium | reverse complement strand
CGGGCGCAGAGCAGACTGTCAGCCTTCCCCTCCACGGCACCATCGCGAACTGCCCGGCGGCCAGGCTGCGCGTGCGGGTACAGCTTCGCCCCCCCTACGAGTTGACGCTCGCCGGAGAGGTCTTCGATACGCAGATGTTCGGCGCAGCCTACCAGATGGTGTCAACGGTGTCGACGAGGCCGGGCTCGGGTGAGTTCACGATCAGCGACGAGGTGCGCAACCTGAGCGGCATGCCTGCAGAGCTGGAACTGCTCTACCACTGCAACTACGGGCCACCGCTGCTGGGGGAGGGGGCCACCCTTGTGGCACCCGTGGAATACGCTTGCGCGCGGGATGAGCGGGCCCTGGAAGGGATCTCGTCCTGGGACACCTACGGGCCGCCCGAGGCCGGGTTTGCCGAGCAGTGCTACTTCCTGCGTACTCACGCGGATGAGGATGGACGTTCGATCGTAGCCCTGATCGATCCGGATGAGAGGCTGGCGGGGACCATACGGTACTCCACCGGAGAGCTGCCGGCTCTGACGGTGTGGAAGAACACGGCTGCAGAACAGGACGGTTACGTGACCGGTATCGAACCGGGCACCGACTACCCCAACTCCCGACGGTTCGAGAGGAGCAAGGGCCGTGTCGTGGAGCTGCCGGCTGGAGGCACACTCAGCACGACGCTGGAGTTCGGAGTCGTGAGCGGTGCGGACAGGGTCTCGGCCGTCCGGGAGGAGATAGCAGCGCTGAGGGAAGGCAAGGAGAGCAACGTGTCCCAGACGCTGGACCCTGAGTACAGCCCCGGCTGAGAGGCGGGCTCCTCGTGCCCCGGAGCGGAGGCATGTTCAAGAAACTCCGTGAGAAGATAGAGCAGATAAACTGGGAAGACGCTGCCGAGCTGTCGTGGTGGGTCAAGTTCGTCCGGCGTCAGGTGGGGCTGTATTTCTACATACTGCGGGAACTGGTGCGCGACAGGTGCCTGCAGCAGGCGGCGGCCCTCACCTTCACTACCCTGTTGTCCCTGGTGCCGCTGTTTGCCGTGGCGTTCAGCCTCTACCGCTCGTTTGCCGGGATAGAGGGGCTGGCCGACCGTGCGCAAAACGCCATATTCGAGTTCCTCCTGGCCCGTCCACTGCTGGAGCGGGTCGTGGCCGAGGGGCCCGGAGCCGGCGAGGAGGAGGCGGATCTGTCCGCCATGTCGGCCGGCGAACTGCTGTCGGAAGCACGGCGACGTTCGCTTCAGGGGGACTACACGCGGGCGGGGCGGCTGTACCTGGCCGCGCTGGAGGCAGGCGCTGAGCCGGAGAAGGCCCGCGACGCCCTCAGCACGTTGCACCTGCCCGGACCCTCCACGCTGGCCCGCTACTGGGGCAGGATCAGTGGCAAGGCGCGCGAGCGCTACTTCGCGGCCGCCCGCATCAGGCCCCGGGCGCGCTCCCCGGACGAGGATGCTCGACAGGCCGCCGAAGTGAGCTTCCGCCGGTCCCTTGACCTCTTCGCGAGCGGCGAATACGCCGAAGCACTCGACCTTCTGCAGGCGGCCGAGAACTACGGCTATGATCCGCTCGACACGCGGCGCACAGCGGCCCAGATCCATAGCGAGGCCGGGGCCAGTGAGGCCAGCGGCGCGGACCTGGCTCAGGCGGCCGAGCACTACCGGGCTGCGCTCGTCAATGACCTGGACGCCGCGCTGCTGGCTACTGACCGGGAGGCGACCGAACGGGCGAACATGGTGTTGCGGCACCACGGGACGGTTCGCCAGAACCTGGGCGAGCTGCTGCTGAAGCTCGGCACCCAGAGGGCCGGCCTCTACCGATCGCTGGAGGACGAGACGGGAGCCACGGCCGATGCGGTGCTGGACTCCGCTGTGCAGAGCCTGGAGGAGGCCGCGCTGTTGCTGGATCGTTCGGGGGAGGCTCACACAGCGCTTGCGCGACTGCTGTGGGAGAGCACGGGCCGCCGCGAGGAGGCGCGGCGCCACTACGAAGCGGCCATCCAGAGGCAGGGCGGCACGGCGGCGCGGGGCCTGAGCACGGCGGCGGCGGACTACATACGCGGGTTCATCGACAAGGTCGGGCGGGCCAGGATCGGAATACTGGCCACGGTCTTCCTGATCATCACGGCCACTTCGTTGCTGAGCACCATTGAGAAGACGCTCAACAGCATCTGGAAGGTTACTGAGCGCCGGCCCTTCTGGGTGAAGTTCACCTCTTTCTGGACCTTGATCTGCCTCGGCCCGGTCCTGATCGGCGCGACCATCTGGGTGCAGGAGCGGCTGGGCCGCTACGTAACGATGACTTTCACCGACGTTCCGGCCCTGGGCACGGTGATCTCGGTCATCATGACCGCCGGGCAGTATGTCGTGCCCTTCCTCACGACCTGGCTGCTCCTGGTGGCGCTCTACAAGTTCCTGCCCCACACACGGGTCAAGTTCCGCAGCGCTGCCTGGGGGGCATTCCTGGGGGCCATCCTCCTCCAGTGCGCGCGGCCGCTGTTCACCCTCTACGTCGCCGGCGCCGTGAAGTACGAGCGCATCTACGGTTCGCTGGGTGCGGTTCCCATTTTCCTTCTGTGGCTCTGGCTGCTGTGGGTGATTGTGCTGTTCGGCGCGGAGGTCTCCTTCACTATCCAGAACGTCAGCCTGCTCCGCTACCACGACAAGCTGCGGCGGCTCTCCGACGTGTCCATAGACCGATACCTGGCAGCGCGCATTATGATGTACGTTGCGAGGGAGTTCTGGGAGACGGGGCGGCCCATCTCGGCCAGCAAGCTCGCGCAGACACTCCAGATCACGCCGGAGGAGGCCGCGGACGCCGCCAGTCGGCTGGTCAACCTGGGCCTCCTCACCCCGGTGGGCGACCAGCGCGACGAGTTCCACCCGGCCCGTGACCTCTCCAAGCTCAAGCTCAGCGAGGTGCTGAGCATCACGGACCGGTTCCGGAGCGAGTCCCGTTCTTTCCTGCCGGAGAACAAGCCCTACGAGGAGAAACTCGAGTCGGCCTTCCGCTCTGCCATCGAGTCGCAGGACGCAGCGCTCGGGGGGCTTACCTTCCGGGACCTGCTGCAGGAGTGTGAGCGGGAGCAGAGCAAGTGGCCGAAGGGCGGGGGAAGGGCCACGCGCTGATGCGGGCCGCCCGGCTCAGGCCAGGTACTCGGCGGGATCGTCGGATGAGTCGTCTTCGCCCGCGCGTCGCTCCAGGAACTGCTGCACGTAGGGGTTGACGCTGCTGCGTATCTCCTCGGGCGTGCCGATCTCGATG
>JASFTU010000432.1:0-3247 GCA_050050635.1 Candidatus Brocadiaceae bacterium | reverse complement strand
CGGGAGGTGGCCCGCATCGGCACCGGCTTCCTGGCGTTGCTGGGGGTCGCGGAGGGCGACGACGAATCGGACGCCGAGTACATCGCCGGGAAGGTTGCCGGGCTCAGGGTGTTTGACGACGCGGAAGGCAAGCTGAACCTCTCGGTGAAGGACGTGGACGGCTCGGTGCTGCTGGTCTCGCAATTCACGCTCTGCGGCGACTGCCGCAAGGGGCGCAGGCCGTCCTTCACGCGGGCTGCGAACCCGGAGGAGGCCGAACGGCTGTACGAGAAGGTCGCCGCCCTGCTGGGGGGCCGGGGCGTGGAAGTCCAGACGGGCCGCTTCCAGGCCAACATGCAGGTTTCACTGATCAACGACGGCCCGGTCACGCTGCTGATGGACAGCAGGAAGGCTTTCTGAGGGCCGAAGTCAAGACATACAGGAGTTCCCGCATGCGGCTGTTCAAGGCGCTGCTGTTGTCGTTGCTGATAACGGGTGTGCTGGGCTGTGGATCGGTGCAGAGGAAAACCCCGGCCCGAATCCTGGTGCCCGGGCCGGAGTGGGGCGAGGTAGAACCACCGGCGCCCCGCGTCCCGTCCCGTCCCGAGCCGCCGTCGCTGCAGGCGAAGACCCTTGTCCCCGACCGCTCCTACCCGTCCTTCAGGAGTGCCTCACGCCCCACGCGCATTGCGGGGGCCCTCGATGCGCCGCTCAAACGGCGGTGGAAATACATAGTCCTCCATCACAGCGCGACCGACAGCGGCAGCGAGCAGTCCTTCGATCGGTACCACAGGGAGCACAACGGCTGGCGGGGGGTGGGCTACGATTTCGTTATCGGCAACGGCAAAGGCTCTCCCGATGGGCTGGTCGAGGTGACTTTCCGTTGGGAGAAGCAGATCGACGGTGCCCACGCCAACCACGGGGAGTACAACAAGTACGGGATCGGTATATGCCTGGTGGGGAACTTCGAGCGCGACTATCCCACCGCCGCCCAGATGGAGTCCCTGGTCGGGCTGGTGAACTACCTGCAGGAGCGATGCGACATCCCGACAGACGACATCTACGGCCACCGGCACGTGCGCCCGGGCGGCACTCGGTGTCCGGGCAAGAATTTCCCCTGGTACGAGTTCCTCTCGCGGCTGCGGCACTGAGGCGGGCGCCTCACCATGCCACCTCCGGCTCGGCGAACTCGCCGTCCATCTCCACCGGCAGGCGCCAGACGTGTGTGCCTTCCCTGTCGGTGAAGTAGAGGCACGAACGTGAGAGCTGCCGTCCGTGACCGTCGGCCCAGAAGGCGTAGAACTCGGGGTGCGCGTTCACCGGTCGACGCACGTAGGTGTGGTTGCGGTCGCTGTCCCGGGTCAACTGGCGCACCTTGCGCCAGGTCTCGCCCTCGTCCGTGCTGAGCCAGAGGGCCACTTCGCCGCCGGGATTGTAGGGCTGAGGGCCGGTCTCCGTCGGCGCGATCAGGCGCCACGTGCCGTCCGGCTCGACGTAGAGGGGGCCGAAGTCGTAGTTGCTGTCGGAGGTCGTGATCTCGCCGAACGCCCATTCGGCGCCCGTCCAACGGGCGATCCGCCACGTGCGAGGGTCGTTGCACGGGCCCGACCGGAACCCGGGACTGGTGATGAACAGGACGACGGGCCGGCCCCGACGGTCGAACTGGAGGGTCTTCAGGTAGACCAGCAACCCTTCCGACTGCCAGTCCCGCACCAGGGCGGGGTTGTCCCTGTGCTCCAGGGGCGTGCTGACGGTCCGGCCTCCTGCCGTCCGCCAGGTCTCTCCCACGTCGTCCGTCTCAAGGTAGTACAGGTTCGTCCTGGCGTTCAGGCCGACCGGCTCGGGATGGTAGTTGAAGGCGGTCGCGACCGAGCCGCCCCGCCGCCAGCTCACCTGGTAGTGGCCCCTCCCGAAGAGAGCCAGCGGGCGCCGCGGGGTCCAGGACCTGCCCTCTGAGGTCGTCATCCAGCAGAGCTGCCGCACCGGCCCGCGCTCGTCGCTCACGTAGTGGGTATGCAGGAAGAGCAGTCCACGCCCCTCCAGCCACCAGGGCTGGCTGTAGGAGAAGTTGAAGTCGGCCAGCAGCTCGAACTCCTCCAGGTCGTACGGTTGCACGCTACGGTGAACCCAGGAGGGACGCGCCTGCCCGTGCGAGTTGGAGAAGACCCAGATGTGTCCCTCGGAGTCGATGGTCATGGCCGGCACGTCGTGGGCGTCGCCGGTTTGCTTGTTGAGCAGGACGCGTGGGCGCGACACGGTCTTCTCCCGGTGGTCGAAGCAGGAGAGCACGTGGGTCAGCTCGTTACGAGTGCGCAGCGCTCCCCCGTAGCAGAAGAACGTCTTCGCCGCTTCCGGCGCGTGCACGCCCAGGGGGATGACGGGCTGGGGGTAGGTGCCGAGCCCCCCGCTGTACTTGAACCGGTATTCGTCGTCGGAGGGCTGGTTGTAGTACCAGATGCCGCGGTAGCCGTCGTCGGGCACGGTCCGCACTTTGCTCGCCGCCTGATCGGTCATCGGGCCCTTCCCCGGACCTGCCCGGCGGCGTCCCGCAGCGCTTCGGCGAACTCCTCCGCGGATCCGAACCGTTCCCCGGGCAACTTGTCCGTTGCCCGGCGGATGACCTGTGCGAGAGAGTCCGGCACCAGTGGCGCCACCTCGCCGGCGGCCAGAACCGGTTCGTGCAGGTGTTTATACATCAACGTGAAGTGCGTTTCGCCCTCGTAGGGAAGCCGTCCCGTCAGGAGGTAGTAGAGCACGAGTCCCGTCGAGTACAGGTCAGTGGGCGGACTCAGATGCTCTCCCCGCCACTGCTCGGGTGCCATGAAGTGAGGGGACCCAACCACGCGGCCTGCTCCGGTCAAGCTGGTCGTCTCCTCCAGGAAGCTGGCGATGCCGAAATCCGTCAGGCGTGCTCTACCGTCGGTGTCGAGCAGGATGTTGCCAGGCTTTATGTCGCCATGGACGATCCGGCGCTCGTGGAGGGCCTGCAGACCGGCCAACGCATCCAGGCAGAGGCGACATGCCTCTTCGGGCGGGGGCGGCGCGCCGCGGCGAACCCGCTCCCGGAGCGAAGCCCCCTTCACGAGTTCCATCTCGATGAACGGCGTGCCCTCGGAAACTCCCAGATCCAGCACGGGGACGATGTTGGGGTGCCGTGTCGCGGCGGCGACTCGGGCCTCGCGCTGCAGCCGTTTGAAGGAGCGCGTTGCCGGTTCGAGTGGTTGGAAGTCGAGCAGTTTCAGCGCCACCGTCCTGTCCGTGCGGAGGT
>JASFTU010000431.1:0-3250 GCA_050050635.1 Candidatus Brocadiaceae bacterium | reverse complement strand
GCGACGGCATGGTCGTGCGGACCGACACCGACCCGGTCCGGGAAGTGCGTCGCAGCATCTGCGAAATGCTTATCGCCGACCACCCCGAGGACTGCCTCACCTGCGCCTCCAACCAGCGCTGCGACCTCCAGGAGATCGCCGCCTACCTGGGAATCCGGGAGCAGCGCCTCCCCCGCACCGAACGCGAAGCGGAAGTGGACGAGAGCAATCCGTTCTTCGTGCGGGACCTCTCCCGGTGCATCCTGTGCGGACGGTGCGTGCGCGCCTGCCAGGAGCTGCGCGCCGTCGGCGCGATCGGCATCGGCGGGAGGGGATACGACAGCCGCGTGACGACCTACCTCGATCAGCCGATCGACGTCACCGTCTGCGAGTCGTGCGGCGAGTGCATTGATCGCTGCCCGACCGGCGCCCTGTCGGCCAGATCCGAGGCTCTGCCCCCCTCCGCCGAGGTGAAGACGACCTGCCCCTACTGCGGCTGCGGCTGCGGCCTGGTGCTGGGCGTCCGCGGCGGGCGCATCGTACAGGTCCGCGGCGAGAAGGAGCACGTGGTCAACCGCGGCAGCCTCTGCGTGAAGGGGCGCTTCGGGCTGGACTTCGTCGGCTCGCCCGACCGGCTCACGAAACCACTCATCCGCCGGGACGGACAGCTCGAGGAAGCCACCTGGGAGGAGGCGCTCAGCCTGGTGGCCGAGAGGCTGAGCGGCATCCGGGCCGAGCATGGAGCCGACGCGGTGGCCGGGCTCTCCTCGGCCAAGTGTACCAACGAGGAGAACTACCTGTTCCAGAAGCTCATGCGGGCGGCCGTCGGCACGAACAACGTGGACCACTGCGCCCGGCTGTGTCACGCCTCTACAGTGGCCGGCCTGGCCCGCGCGTTCGGCAGCGGCGCAATGACGAACTCCATCGGCGAGATCGAACACGCCGACTGCATACTCGTCACCGGTTCCAACACCACCGAGGCCCACCCCATCATCGCCCTCGAGGTCAAGGCGGCCGTGAGGCGCCACGGGGCGCGCCTGATCGTCGCCGATCCCCGGCGGATCGACCTGGTGCGGTTCGCCGACGTGCACCTCCGCCAGCAGTCGGGCACGGACGTGGCGCTGTTCAACGCGATGATGAACGTCATCCTCGAGGAGAACCTGCACGACGAGGAGTTTATCGAGGCACGGACCGAGAACTTCGCGGAGTTCCGCCGATGCGTCGAGGAATGCCCGCCCGAGGAGGCGGAGTGCATCACGGGCGTGCCGGCCGACGAGATCCGGCAGGCGGCGCGCATCTACGCCGGCGCCGAGCGGGCCAGCATCATCTACTCGATGGGCATCACGCAGCACACCACGGGCACCGACAACGTCCTGGCCCTGGCCAACCTGGCCATGCTCACCGGCAACATGGGCCGGGAGTCCACGGGCGTCAACCCACTCCGCGGACAGAACAACGTGCAGGGCGCCTGCGACCTGGGCGCCCTCCCCAACGTGTACCCGGGCTATCAGAAGGTGGACGACCCGGAGGTCCATAGCAAGTTCGAGAGGGCCTGGGACGCCGAACTGCCCGATGAGCCGGGCCTGACAGTCGTGGAGATGATGGACGCCGCCCACGACGGCCGCGTCCGGGCGCTCTACGTGATGGGCGAGAACCCCATGCTCAGCGACCCGGACGTGGGACACGTGCGGGAGGCGCTGGAGCGACTGGACTTCCTGTGCGTGCAGGACATCTTCCTCTCGGAGACGGCCGAACTGGCGGACGTCGTCCTGCCGGCGGCCTCCTTCGCGGAGAAGGAGGGGACGTTCACCAGCACCGAGCGCCGGGTCCAGCGCGTGCGCAAGGCCGTGCCCCCGCCCGGGGAGGCGCGGCCCGACTGGGAGATCCTCTGCGAGCTGTCGTGCCGGCTGGGATACGATATGCGCTGCGACCACCCGTCGGAGGTCATGGACGAGATCGCCTCGGTGACGCCCATCTACGGCGGGATGCACTTCAACCGGCTGGAGGGCACGGGCCTGCAGTGGCCGTGCCCGGACGACGAGCACCCCGGCACGCCCTTCCTGCACGAGGGGGAGTTCCGGCGGGGACTCGGGCGTTTCCACCCCACCCCGTTCCGGGCCGCCGACGAGCTGCCCGACGAGCAGTTCCCCTACATCCTCACCACCGGTCGGTTCCTCTACCATTTCCACACGGGCACGCTCTCGCGGCAGACGGCCGGGCTGGAGGAACTGTGTCCACCCGCGCCGTTCGAGATCAATCCCGAGGACGCGGCCCGGGAGGGCATAGAAGACGGAGACATGGTGGAGATCAGCAGCCGCCGCGGCACGGTCACGGCACGGGCCGTGGTCACGGAGCGCTCGCCGGAGGGCACCGTGTTCATGCCCTTCCACTTCCGGGAGGCGCCGGCGAACGCGCTGACCAACCCGGCCCTGGATCCGATAGCAAAGATACCCGAACTGAAGGTGTGCGCGGTCAGGCTGCGCACGACGGACGTCCCGGCAACGGAGGAGTGACGGGAGTGAGGCCGCTTTGCGGCCCTTTTTTTGGGAAGCGATGTGCGCTGAACGCATAACGAACCGGCGGGCGCCCACGTCGCCGCGTGTTATCACCGTGTCCGGCTCGGGCGGCCGCGTGGGCAAGACGCGCGTGGTCGAGCGGCTGCTCCCCTTCCTGGGCGAGGCGGTCGCCGTGAAGGTGCAGGTCACGGATCGCAGCCCCGCGCGGCGGTTGGAGGAGACGCGCCCACCCGCCGACGAGAGCAAAGACACGGCCCGCTACCTGGCGGGGGGCGCTCGACGGGCGTTCCTGCTCAGCGGGACAGCGCCGGAGCTGCTGCCCCTGGCGCGCCAGATCATCGCCGAAGCAGAGGGGCGAGTGGTGGTAGTGGAGACCAACTCGCTGGCCACGGAACTGAACCCCGACCTGGCGATCTTCGTCCAGGGAAAGGGCCCGTTGAAGCCCGGCGCTGAACGCTGCCGGCACGCGGCGGACCTCGTGATCGCGACCCCGGCAGATATCCGTACGGGAAAGGAAGCAGATGACGACAGAGGAGCAGCAGAAGGAAATCCGTGATGCCGTCCGGGAGGCCGCACGCGACGGGCGCATCGAGTGCGCGAAGGCCCTGGCCCTGGCCCGGGATTTCGATGTCGCGCCCCTGGAGATCGGCAGGGCGTGCAACAGCGAAGGGATCAAGATCGCCCGCTGCCAGCTGGGGTGTTTCCGATGAAAGTGCGGGGCAAAGTCTGGCTGGAGCAGGACGGAGCGCCGGTGT
>JASFTU010000430.1:0-3251 GCA_050050635.1 Candidatus Brocadiaceae bacterium | reverse complement strand
AGGAGGTCCTGCGCCCGGAGGTGTTGACAATCGTCGCGCGCGGCGCTATACTCCCGCGCTGCATGAAGGAGAAGACGGTGCAGAACGGGTCTGACAGGTGGAGCATTGCCCGGTGGAAGCGAACCGCAGCCGACCGACGGTCGGTCCGGCCGGGGTGTGTCTGCGGCGCTTGCCGCATCCCCGATAGCATGGCCGTGACCGCTACGACCGCCAGGAATTGCCCGTCCGGCGGGGGAGGGGCTGTGGGTTAGCCGATACCAGGCCCGAATGGCCCGAGCCCATCGCCGGGGGCAGCCCGGCGGTGGGCTTTTTTTGTTGTCTATGGAGCAGGACGGAGTTCTGCCATGAAAACACTCGGGATACACGCCGCGAAGTTCCGATACGAGTGCCGGGAGAGGACGGGCGCGGGCGCCGAGCCCGTCGCCGCCGAACGGCGGCGGGGACGGGTGGAGGGGGAATGCCTGGTCGTCTTCGTTGCCGTGGAGGCAGCCGACGCGGAATCTCCGGCCGGCGTGGCAGCCGGCCTGGTCGCCGACACGGTGCGTCGCGCGGAGCGCCTCGGCGTCGAACGGGTGGTCATCTACCCGTACGTCCACCTGACGGACGAACCGGCGCCACCGCATACAGCGCTCGCGGCCCTGCGTGAGGTGGAAGGCCGGCTCTCGGAGTCCCTGGCCGTGTTGCGCGCGCCGTTCGGCTGGTACAAGGCTTTCGAGATCGAGTGCCTCGGCCACCCGCTCTCGGAGTGGAGCGGCCGCTTCGGACCGGGCGAGGGGCCGGTGCCCGCCGAGCCGCGGCAGAACGCGCGCTCGGCCTCCGAGTTCAGCCGGTTCGTGGTGGCCGATCCCCGGGGACAGACCTGGCCGGTGACGCGCGACGACTTCGCCTCCTGTGCGGCGTTCGCGGGCCATGACCGCGGCAGTGCCATGCTGCGGCAGTTCGTCGCCAACGAACTGGTCGGCGGAGTGGATACCGGGCGGCCCCCGAAGCACATCGAGTACATGCGGCGGCACGAGCTGGTTGACTACTGCGAGGTCAGCGAGAAGGGCCATTACAAGTGGTACCCAAAGGGCCTGCTGATCCGCCGGCTGATCCTGGACTACGCCGCGAAGCTGGCGCGCGAGTGGGGCGCGCTGGAGATGAGGAATCCCCTGGTGATCCGCGGGGACCACAACGTGGTGGGCGAACTGATGGGCGAGTTCCACGAGAGGGACTATCGGGTGGACGGCGGGCGCGGTGTCTGCTACCTGCGCTACGCCTCCGACCCCCTGGCGTTCCCCTTCATGCAGAGGGTGCGCTTCAGCCACAGGCAGACTCCGCTGAAGGTTTACGAGGAGGCCACCTGCTTCCGAAACGAGCAGGAGGGGGAAGTCAGCGGACTGAAGCGCGTCCGGCATTTCACCATGACCGACATGCACGCCGCCTGCGCGGACGTGGAGGAGGCCCGGCGGGAGTTCGAGGCGCTCTGCTTCCGGTTCGCCGACCTGATGAACGACGTCGTCGCCGGGGACCGTTGGGTCCTCGGATGGGAGGGAACGGAGAGTTTCTTCGAGCAACACCGGGAGTGGCTGGTCGGGCTCGGCGTGCGCCTGGGCGTGCCCGCCTTCTTCAAGCTGGCGCCGCGGATGAGCCACTACTACGCCGTCAAGAACGAATACCAGGCCATCACCGAGGACCTCTCCAACGTCCAGGTGAGCACCGTCCAGTGGGACGTCAAGGACGGCGAACGGTTCGGCATCGGCTACGTGGGCGAGGACGGGCGGGAGCACCCCTGTCCGGTGATCATCCACGCGTCCAGCTTCGGCAGCATCGAGCGAACGCTGTGCGCCATCCTGGAGAACGTTGCCCTCGACGAAGGCGAGGGCAAGCCGCCGATGCTTCCGCTCTGGCTTGCACCCACGCAGGTGCGCATCATACCCGTCTCCGAGGAGCACCTGGAGTTCGGGATGGACCTCTGCCGGCGGCTGAGCGGACAGCGGATCCGCACGGACGTGGACGACAGGGATGAGACCGTCGGCAAGAAGGTGCGGAGCGGGGAGCGGGAGTGGATCCCCTACCTGCTCGTGGTCGGCGACAGGGAGAGGTCTTCGGGGATGCTCAGCGTCCGCGTGCGGGCCGACGGAAGCCAGAAGGAGATGGCGCCGGAGGCGCTGGCCGGGCTGGTGGCCGAGCAGACGGAAGGGATGCCGTTCCGGCCTCTGCCCCTGCCCGTGCGGCTGACGGAGCGCCCCATCTTCTGCGGGTAGGAGGCGGCAGTGAACCGTGTCGGAGCTTTCTACGATCGCGATCCGCGCGTGGAATGGATGCGCCTGGAGCGGCACCGGACGGAGTTCGCCGTGACGCTCCGGTTGCTCGAGGACTACCTTCCGCCCGCGCCGGCCGAGGTGCTGGACGTGGGCGGCGGGCCGGGGAGGTATGCTATCGAGCTGGCCCGGAAGGGCTACGCCGTAACGCTGGCCGACCTGTCGGCGGGTTGCCTGGCTCTGGCCGATGAGAAGGCGCGGGAGGCGGGCGTCGAGTTGGCCGGCCGCCTGCAGGCCGACGCGACCAACCTGGAAGCGTTCGGCGACGGGGCGTTCGATGCCGTGCTCCTGATGGGTCCCCTCTACCATGTGCCCGAGGAGCGGGGCCGACGGGCAGCCGTGGCGGAATCGTTCCGCGTGCTGCGGCCCGGCGGCGTGGTGTTCGCTGCCTTCATCACACGGACCGCCGTGCTGCGCTGGTCGGCTCTCGAGCGGCCGGACTGGCTGCTGCGCCACGGCGAGGAGCTGATGGAGACGGGTGTGCCGGCGGACACTCTGGTGGCGGGCAGCTTTCCCGGATACTTCGCCGACCCGCAGGAGGTCCGGCCCCTGATGGCGCGCGAGGGCTTCACGGAACTGGCCCTGGTCGGCTGCGAGGGCGCTGTGGCCCAGATCGAGGATCGCGTCAACGAGCTGACCGGTGAGCTGTGGGAGAAGTGGGTGGACGTCAACTACCGCGTGGGCCACCAACGGGCCATGCTCGGCGCGGCCGACCACCTCCTCTACGTCGGCCGCAAGCCCGGCACGTCATGATGTCCTGGAGAAGGAGGGATGGAGCCGACGGCGCAAGCCGTCCGCGCCTGCCTGAAGCTGAGAGACCCGAGACAGGAGCAGACGAGATGACGCGGCTGAGGACTGAACGGCTGGTGCTCAGGGAGCTGGAGGAGGACGACTGGCCGGCGGTGCACGAGTATGCCGCCGACCCCCGGGTCGTCCGCTACATCCCAT
>JASFTU010000429.1:0-3255 GCA_050050635.1 Candidatus Brocadiaceae bacterium | reverse complement strand
GCGCGTGTGAAGGGCCTCATCCGGGCCCTGACGATCGAGCGGTGTGAGGCCCTCGCCGAGCGCGCCCTGACCGCGCGGACCGGTGACGAGATCCGGGAAGCCGCCCGGCAGATGACTGCGGATGCCGTCCCCGGCGGATAGCACCAGCGGGCCGGCCGATTACCCATCTCCGGCGCGGTGCTTTGCGCACAACCGGGCACCATGGCGGTTGCCTCCGCTGCTGCATGATGGCACGCTCTACTGTGCTTGCGTGTTGCGCGCTTCTGCCGGGAGAGGCCGATGCAGGTGGTGCCGCGCACGCGCCGGGGGCGGCTCCGAGCGGCGCTGATATGCTGCGGGCTGCCCCTGGTGCTCAGTCTCGGAGGAATGGTCTGCATGCACATGCCCGGCACCTCGTACGCGGGACCACTCCCCGAGTTGACCCAACAGGAGGTCGGGGTCCGGCGGGAGCTCAGGAGACACGTAGCTTCCCTGGCGGACGGCATCGGCGAACGCCACGTCTGGCGGCCCGCGGCGTTGCGCGAGACAGCGGAATACATTGCCGGCGAGTTCGCCGGCCTCGGCTACGTGGTCACGCGCCAGGAGTACGTAGCGCGGGGCGTGGAAGTGGCCAACCTGGAGGCCACGCTGGCTCCCGGCGCCCCCGGCGAGGCGCTCGTCGTGGTCGGCGCGCACTACGATTCGGTCGCGGGGTGTCCGGCCGCCAACGACAACGGTTCCGGCGTGGCCGCGCTGCTGGAGCTTGCGCGACTGCTCCGCGGCACCGGGCCGCAGCGCCCCGTGCGGTTCGTGGCGTTCGTCAACGAGGAGCCGCCCTTTTTCCACACCGACCTGATGGGCAGCCGGCAGTACGCCCGTCGCATGAAGGAGCGCGGCGAGGAGGTGGCGGGCATGGTGGCCCTGGAGACGATCGGCTACTACGCAGATGAGCCGGGCTCTCAGCGTTACCCGTTCCCGTTCGGCCTGTTCTACCCCGACACAGGGAGCTTCATCGGTTTCGTCGGGAACCTCAACTCCCGCCGCCTGACGAGGCGGTGCGTGGCCTCCTTCCGCCGTCACACGCGCTTCCCTTCGGAGGGAACCGTCGCACCGGGATGGCTGAGCGGCATGGGGTGGTCCGACCACTGGTCGTTCTGGCAGGAGGGCTATCCGGCCCTCATGGTGACCGACACCGCCCCGTACCGCTACCCGTACTACCACACGCCCGATGACACGCCCGAGCGGCTCGACTACGGCCGGATGTCCCGCGTGGTCTGCGGCCTGGCGCGCGTTGTGGCCGAGCTGGCCGGGTGCGATCGGAGCCCGACCGGCCCGCCCGACTGAGTGCGAAGATCCTGCCGGCGGCGGACGACTGCTCCCTCACGGAGTCACGACGGACAGACGCTCCGGCGCGGACGCACTGAAACGGAGCTTCCCCTCGGGATCCATCAGGCGGAAGTAGAGGCCCCAGCCGCCCCAGCGCTCGGCCACCTTCACGAACACCTCGTTCCAGCCCGGGCGCAGCTCGGCGATGAACGCGTCCTGATCGGGTTCCGGACCGCGCTGGACGTGGTGTCGGAACGCTTCCTTGCCGTTGATGCGGACCAGGATGCTGTCGTCGCTGCCGACCAGGGCCCTGTAGGTGCCGCCCTCCGGGCTGTGGACGTAGGTGACCGCGCACGCGGCGGCGTAGTCTTCACCATCGAAGACCGCGTCCAGGTTCACCAGGCCGTCGGGGTCGGCCTCGACCTTCCGCCAGCGAATTTCGTTCCCGTCCTTGCCGGTGTACGTGGCGTGCAGGTCGGTCTTCTGCTCCGGCGGCAGCGCGCTGTCCCACCCTTCGAAGGTGGCGCCGTTCCACGCCTCCAGGTCGTTGCGGTCCGCTTCCGGACCGTCGGCAAAGCCGATGGCGAACGGTCCGACCACGTTCCACTCGGTGACCATTCCCATTCGCTGCAACAGGGCGAACGCTTTGCCGGAGACGTTCCACGCGAAGATCGCCTCCTCGGGCGTGGAGAGCTCCAGATTGGCCTCGGGCAGGGGGAAGACCGGCTCACCCACGCGTGCCTGGAGCGTGAAGCGGGCCTCCCCGGCGGCCGGAACGGCAAAGCGAGCCGGCTCTCCCGTCCACGAGGTCCCCTCGGTGTCCCACGCGACGACGGCCGCCGCCTCCCTGGCGGCCGGGTTGGTGAGGGTGCCGCTCAGAGCGATCGGTCCCGCGTCCGGCACATCGGTCACGGGCTCGACCTGCAGCGCGTCTCCCAGGGCAGCCACGCTCTCGCGCGTGACGCAGTCCGCGGCCACCTCGCCTTCGGGGGTCACCACGGTCCAGTCGGCGGACGCACCGCTGACCTCCACGTCGAGGAGGTGGAAGAAGTCCCCCGCCAGGCGGTAGGGCCCGATCTCCGCGCCGGCGCCGCCGGTGATCACGTAGCGCACCCCGTCCCGCTCCGGCTCCAGCCCGTAGCGGTGATGGTGGCCGGCGAAGACGGTGTCCACCCCGTGGCGTGCGAGCAGTGGGTGCACGTCCGTGTGCCACTGGTTCCGTTCGGCGGCGTTGCCCTGGGGCCAGAGCGGCTTGTGGAGGAAGACGAAGATACGACGCGCCTCGGAGGCGGCTTCCAGGTCCTGCTTCAGCCACCGGAGTTGCTCCCCGGTGATGCGGTCCATCTCGCCCACGACCTCCGAGTCCAGCGCGATGAAGTGGCATCCCCTGTGGTCCCAGGAGAAGTAGAGCGGGCCGTAGCGCTCGCGCCAGATGCGCTCGCTCTGCTCGTCCCACACGTCGTGGTTGCCGATGACCGAGTAGAAGGGGACCTCGAACCGCCGGCATGCCTCCTCGTAGGCGTCCCATTGACGTTCGATCATGTCGGCGTCGTCGGTGTAGCCGTGGATCAGGTCACCGACGATGACCGCGAAGTCGGGCTGCCGGGCATTGGTGCGCTCGATGTTGCCGATGAAATCTTCGTTCTGGGTGACCACGTCTTCGGCGTTCCACTTGGGGCGGTTGTCGCCCATGACGACGAAGTGGAAGTCGGAATCGCGTTCGGCGGCGGGCTCCGTGCGCAGCGCGGAGCACCCGGACAACAGCAGACCGACAAGCAAGGCGAGGCACAGCCGTTTCATCGCAGCGCTCTCCGAGAGGGATCGGGTAGGCGGGGAATCATATCGCCCGCGACGCGCCGGGTCAAAGTACAGGCGCGTTCTTGCCTGTCCCGCCCGTGCCGGCCGGCCACGCGGACGGCCCCTACCGGCGCGGCGCGACGCGGAGCACCT